>NZ_JAENWL010000056.1 GCF_016650095.1 Clostridium sp.
ATCCTTACTAAGAAGAAGATAATAATTAGTAATTGTTATTTATTTAAGAAAATTAGTAGGGGGGCACTTTTTATGCGTAAAAAAGGTAGATTTAAATACTTACTTATGATTTCTCTTTGCTTTTACATATTCATCTATGGATTTATTAAAATTAATATTACTAAGCCAGAACTTGTGATAAAAAGGTCAAAGTTTGAAATGAACATAAAATTAAAACCCTTAGATTTCAGAATAGATACTAAGGACTATGTTTTTTATGTGAATAATAAAATTTTTGATAGCGTGAAAGAAAAATGTATTGGTGCATATAATGAAATAATTTCAAAATAATACAAATAATAGTTAGTAGAGTTAAATAAATTAACATCTAAAAACACAATACGCGTGCAATGGTAGAGATATTTATGATATAATTTAGTTTGATTTGTAAAAAATGATTTAATTCATATAGAATAATGGGGGTAAAAAACAATGCAGAGCAATAGACAAAAATACATAAGAAACTTTGCTATAGTTGCACATATTGATCATGGCAAGTCTACTCTTGCGGATAGATTATTAGAAAAGACAGGCACTTTAACTAAAAGAGAAATGGATGAACAAGTACTTGATAATATGGATCTAGAAAGAGAACGAGGTATTACCATAAAATCTCAACCAGCTAGGTTGATTTATAAAAGGGAAAATGGAGAAGAATACATATTTAATTTGATAGACACTCCGGGACATGTAGATTTTAACTATGAGGTTTCAAGGAGTTTAGCTGCTTGTGAAGGAGCGGTGCTTGTAGTTGATGCCTCTCAAGGTATTCAAGCTCAGACCCTGGCAAATTGTTATCTTGCATTAGATAACAATCTTGATATCGCACCAGTTATTAATAAAATAGATCTTCCTAGTGCAAGGCCCAGCGAGGTAATTCAAGAAATTGAGGACGTAATAGGTATTGAAGCTCATGATGCTCCTCTAATTTCAGCTAAGACTGGACTTAATATAGAAGATGTTTTAGAAACTGTAGTAAAAAATATTTCACCACCAAGTGGCGACGAAGAAGCTCCACTTAAAGCACTAATTTTTGACTCTTCTTACGATAGTTATAAAGGTGTTGTATGCTATGTAAGAGTTAGAGATGGTAAAGTTAGACCGGGAACAAAGATTAAGCTAATGAATACTAATAAGGTATATGATGTTGTAGAAGTTGGAGTTTTCGTTCCAAATTACCTTCAAGTACCTGAGCTAAGTGCTGGAGATGTTGGATATATAACTGCATCTATAAAAAATGTTAGGGATGCTCGCGTTGGCGATACAGTGACAGAAGCCAATAGACCGGCACTGCAGCCACTTAAGGGCTATAGGCCCGCTATACCTATGGTGTTTAGCGGTATTTATCCTGTTGATGGTGCTAAATATGAAGAATTAAAAGAAGCACTAGAGAAACTTCAGTTAAACGATGCAGCCTTAGCTTTTGAACCGGAGACGTCTATTGCTTTAGGTTTTGGGTTTAGATGTGGATTCTTAGGTCTTTTGCACATGGAAATAGTACAAGAAAGAGTAGAGCGAGAATTTAATTTAGATATTATTACAACAGCTCCTTCAGTTATATACAAAGTAATGAAAACTAGTGGAGAATTAATAGAAATAACAAATCCTACAAACCTTCCAGAGCCTACAGAAATTAGTTATATGGAAGAACCAATTGTTAAAGCGTCTATCATAACACCATCAGAATATCTAGGAACAGTTATGGAGTTATGCCAGCAAAAAAGAGGCATATACATTGATATGAAATATATTGAAACCACTAGAGTGGTGGTGAATTATGACTTACCACTTAATGAAATAGTATATGATTTTTTCGATGCTTTAAAATCAAGAACAAAAGGCTATGCATCCTTTGACTATGAATTAAAGGGGTACATCACTGCAAATCTTGTGAAATTAGATATTTTGCTTAAAGGAGAAAAAGTTGATGCGCTGTCAATGATTGTTCCAGAGGAGTCAGCTTCCCATAGAGGAAGAGTTATGGCTGAAAAACTAAAAGAACATATACCAAGACAGATGTTTGAAATTCCAATACAAGCAGCTATAAATGCAAAGGTAATTGCAAGAGAAACTGTAAAGGCACTTAGAAAAGATGTTTTAGCTAAATGCTACGGTGGAGATATTTCGAGAAAGAAAAAATTATTATCCAAACAAAAAGAAGGTAAAAAAAGAATGAGACAAGTTGGAAGTGTAGAAGTTCCACAAGAAGCATTTATGGCCATACTGAAAGTAGATTAATTATAGTAAGTTATAAATCGAGAAAGAAGGCTAAAACTATGAAAAGTGTGGCGTTATATATACATATTCCATTTTGCAAACAGAAGTGTTTATATTGTGATTTTCCATCGTTTGCAGGCAAAGAGAAATATATGATTGATTATGCATGGGCCTTAGCAAAAGAAATAAATAGTATAAAAGATAAAAAGATAAAGACTATATTTATAGGTGGGGGAACTCCCACCTATTTATCTTTAGCGGGATGGGAAATAATAAGAGAAAGTATTGATAGATTAGATACGTGTGACGATCTAGAATTTACAGTGGAAGGGAATCCTGGAACCTTTACAATCGAAAAATTAAGTTTCTTGAAAGAAATGGGAGTAAATAGGCTTAGTATGGGGCTTCAAGCCTTTCAAGATTCGCTTCTCCTTGAACTGGGGAGAATCCATACTACTTACGATTTTAAAGAGAGCTTTGAAATGGCTAGAAATTTAGGTTTCCATAATATTAATGTAGATTTAATGTTTGGATTACCGAGTCAAACACTGAAGCAGTGGCAAGAGACCTTAGAGAACGTAACTGAGCTAAATCCCGAACATTTATCTTGCTATAGTTTAATAGTTGAGGAGGGAACAGCTTTTTATAAAAGATTTGAGGATGGCACGTTAAATCTTCCGGATGAGGAATTAGAGAGAACTATGTATGCGAAAACATTAGAATATTTAAAGGCAAAAGGGTATATACAATATGAAATTTCAAATTTTGCGAGAGATAATAAGCTATGTAGGCACAATTTAGTATATTGGGAAATGGGCGAATATATTGGGTGTGGGTCTGCCTCTCATTCATATACTGATGGTTTTAGATATAGAAATGAAGAAAATATAGAAAAATATATTCGAAAAATAAATACAGAAGATTGTGCAATAGTGGAAAAAAGAAAAAATTTATTTAAAGATGACATGGAAGAATTTATGTTTATGGGTCTTAGAAAGAACGTAGGCATAAGTAAAAGTGAATTTACACAAAGATTTAATAGTGACATGCATGATATTTACGGGGAAATAATAAATAAATATGTAAACACTGGATTTATGATGGAAAGTGATGAAAATATTTTTTTAACCTATGAGGGCATTGAGGTGTCTAACGTAATTATGGCAGAATTTCTTCTATAAGGTCATCTAAACATTTACATGTATACTGCATTAAATCTTCTGAAATGAGAAAAGTAAAACATTATATGGCTAAAAGAAGAAGTAAGCATTATTATTTAGTGAAGTCCTTAGATAATTAAAGAAAAACGTAGCATTTGAAATATAAACTTGAATAATCAGCATAAAATAGCTATAGTGAAAAACCAAGCTTATTGACAAATACAATAGTAAATGATACCTTAAATACATACTCGTTAGCACTCAACGGTAGGGAGTGCTAATAAAAGAGGTGATATTATGGAAATGGATGAAAGAAAAATTAAAATACTTCAGGCTATAGTTACAGATTATATAAATAATGGCGAGCCTGTAGGGTCCAGAACCATAGCTAAAAAGTATGATTTAGGTATTAGTTCAGCTACTATAAGAAATGAAATGTCAGACCTTGAAGAGCTAGGATATATAGAACAATTGCACACATCATCTGGCAGAAAACCATCAGATAAGGGCTATAGATTGTATGTTGATAGACTTATGGAACTTACAAAACTGTCTACTGAGGAACAATTTATGATCAAAAATCATCTTATTAATGCAGCTTTGTATGAAGTTGATAAAATTGTTAAGCAAGCAACACAAATGCTTTCTCTACTTACAAATCTTACATCAATAGTTAAGGCGCCATCTGTTTCAAAGAGCTGTATAAAGTATATTCAGTTGATGAATCTAGATGCGGGAAGTGTTTTATTTGTGATTATTACTGATAGTGGGATCATAAAAAATAATCTTATTAAGATTAGCAAACCTATTGACAGTGCAATTATAGGAAAACTAACCAATTTACTTAATTTTAGGTTAGGAAAGCTTACAATTGAGCAAATTAATTTAGAAGTCATAAATAATTTAAAAAGTGATTTAGCTTCTTATGGAGAAATTTTTGATGGTATTATTCCAGCATTATATGATAGTTTATCTGGTGTTGAAACTTCAGAGGTATATATTCAGGGTGCTGCAAATATATTTAACTACCCAGAATATAACAATATTACTAAAGCCCGCGAGTTTTTAGTTTTAGTAGACAACAAAGAGACTATAAATAGTTTACTAGGCGTTAATGACCTAACTAGTAATATTACAATTAAAATCGGTGGGGAAAATTTTGTTGAGTGCGCTCGTGAATGTAGTATTATAACTGCGGTTTATAGTGCATCTGGAATACCACTTGGTTCCATTGGTGTTATAGGACCAACAAGAATACCTTATGGAAAAGTTATATCTGTATTAACCGAAATAGTTAAAGAATTAAATGATAATATAGCTCAAATTTATGACGATCATAGATGAAGTTTTAAATTTAAAAGATTTACTTTGAGCCTGAAATGGAGGAATGCTTGAGTG
Source organism: Clostridium sp. (assembly GCF_016650095.1). Lineage (GTDB taxonomy): Bacteria > Bacillota > Clostridia > Clostridiales > Clostridiaceae > Clostridium_AD. The sequence continues at coordinate 4,815 of NZ_JAENWL010000056.1, forward strand.
CATACAAAAAATAAGAAAATTCTAAAGCAAGAAAATACAACAATGCCGATTGAAGATTTAAGTTCAGTAAAAGAAACTTACGAAACTATAAGTGATATAGAAGAAACTGAGGATTCTATAGATACAATTCCAGAAGAAATAGAAGAAGTTGAGGGTTTTATAGATGAAACTCCGGAAGAAGCTGAAATAGTTGAAATAGTTGAAGATGAAGAGCTTACAGAAATTTTAGAAGGTGAAAAAGAAAAGGGTATGAGAAAAAGTAAGAAAAAATTAGAAGAAGAAAATAAGAAATTGCAAAGTGAGGTTGATGCCTTTAAAGATAAACTTTTAAGGACAACTGCTGAATATGAGAATTTTAGAAAAAGAACAGCAAAAGAAAAAGAAAGTATATACACTGCTGCCTGTGCGGATGTTTTAAAAGAGGTTCTACCAGTACTCGATAACTTAGAAAGAGCACTTGCAATAGAGGGTAGTGGGGAAGAACTAAGAACCGGTGTTGATATGACAGTAAGACAGTTCACCGATGCCTTTTGTAAATTAGGAGTGGAAGAACTAGCCTCAAAAGGAGAGTTTGACCCGAATCTTCATAATGCAGTAATGCATGTTGAAGATGAACAGTATGGAGATAATGAAATAGTTGAAGTATTCCAAAAGGGGTATAAAAGGGCTAATAAGGTATTAAGGCATAGTATGGTCAAGGTCGCAAATTAAAGATTCATATTATAATTAAATATAAGAGGCATAACAGTGATAATTGTTATGAACTAAAAGGTATATAAGGAGGAAATAATAATGGGAAAAATTATAGGAATAGATTTAGGTACAACAAATTCATGTGTAGCAGTAATGGAGGGTGGAGAACCAACGGTAATTTCTAACTCAGAAGGATCAAGAACTACACCATCTGTAGTTTCATTCCAAGCTAATGGAGAAAGACTCGTAGGCCAAGTGGCTAAAAGGCAAGCAATTACAAATCCAGATAAAACAATAATGTCAATAAAAAGAGAAATGGGTACTGACCATAAAGTAGTTGTTGATGGAAAATCACACACACCACAAGAAATTTCTGCTTATATTCTTCAAAAAATCAAGGCAGATGCTGAGGCTTATTTAGGAGAAACAGTTACAGAAGCAGTTATAACTGTACCTGCATATTTCAATGATAGTCAAAGACAGGCAACAAAAGATGCAGGAAAAATAGCTGGACTTGAAGTTAAGAGAATAATAAATGAGCCAACAGCAGCAGCTCTCGCTTATGGTTTAGATAAAATGGATGTTAATCAAAAAATATTAGTATATGATTTAGGTGGCGGTACATTTGACGTATCTATATTAGAACTTGGTGATGGTTTATTTGAAGTTAAATCAACTAATGGAAATACTAAACTTGGTGGAGATGACTTTGATCAAAAGGTTGTTAATCATATAGCTGATACTTTTAAAGCAGATAATGGAATAGATTTAAGGAATGATAAAATGGCGCTTCAAAGACTAAAAGAGGCTGCTGAAAAAGCAAAAATCGAATTATCATCGTCTATGCAAACAACTATTAATCTACCATTTATTACAGCAGATGCAACAGGTCCAAAGCATATAGAAATGAATTTATCAAGAGCTAAATTTAATGAATTGACTCACGATTTAGTTACTTCTACAATAGAACCAATGAAAAAAGCAATTGCAGATGCAGGTTTATCTCTTAGTGAAATAGATAGAGTTGTGCTTGTAGGTGGTTCAACAAGAACACCAGCAGTACAAGATGCAGTTAAAAACTTTACTGGTAAAGAACCTACAAAGGGAGTAAATCCAGATGAATGTGTTGCACTTGGTGCTGCAATTCAAGCAGGAGTATTAAGTGGAGAAGTTAAAGATGTTTTACTTCTTGATGTAACTCCATTAACACTAGGAATTGAAACTTTAGGTGGAATAGCTACTCCTCTAATTGAAAGAAATACTACAATTCCTGCTAAAAAGAGTCAAGTATTCTCAACAGCTGCAGATGGTCAAACATCAGTTGAAATTAATATTGTTCAAGGTGAGCGTCAAATGGCTGCAGGAAATAAGTCACTCGGAAGAGTTACTCTTTCTGGAATTGCATCAGCACCAAGAGGAATTCCACAAATAGAAGTTACTTTTGATATTGATGCTAACGGCATTGTTAATGTATCAGCTAAAGATAAAGGAACAGGAAAAGAAGCTAAAATAACAATTACAGCATCAACTAATTTAACAGATGATGAAATTGATGCAGCAGTAAAAGAAGCAGAAAAATTTGCTGAAGAAGATAAAACAAGAAAAGAGTCAGTTGAGGTTAAGAACAATGCAGAACAGTTAGTATACCAAACTGAAAAAAGCTTAACTGATCTTGGAGAAAAAGTATCTGAAGAAGATAAAAAAGATATTCAAGATAAATTAGAAGCTCTAAAGAAAGTTAAAGATGGGGAAGAAATAGATGTTATAAAGAAATCTACTGAAGAGTTAACGGAAGCTTTCTATGCAGTAACTACAAAAATATATCAAGCAGAAGCAGAAGCGGAAGCAGCACAAAAGGATCAAGGAGCTTCAGGTGAAGAGGGCGGAAAAGAGTCACAAGATGAAAATATAGTGGATGCTGACTTCAAAGCAGATGAAGATGAAAAAAAAGAAGATAAATAATTAATAAAATTATTAAATTAAGGGATGGGTAATTACCCTTCCCTAAATTTAATTCAAGTATTTTTATCAATAAGCATAGAAAAATCATATAATAGTATGGGTTGAATTATTTTAAGGAATAGTTTATATTATAAAAGTATATATATTTTAGGTGGTGGAAAACGGCATGGCAAAAAAAGATTATTATGAAACTCTTGGCATAGAAAGAGATGCCAGTGAAGAAGAAATTAAGAAAGCTTTTAAAAAGGCTGCTTTAAAATATCATCCGGATAGAAATCCAGATAATAAAGAAGCAGAAGAAAAATTCAAAGAAATGAATGAGGCATACCAGGTTTTAGCGGATTCAGAAAAAAGATCTAGATATGACCAATATGGTACTGAAGATCCTGGTGCAGGATTTGGCGGCGGTAGCTCTGATTTTTCAGGCGTTGGTGGTTTTGGGGATATATTTGGAGACATATTTGGTGGCGGCGGATTTTCTCAAAGAAATCAGAATGGACCTAGAAAAGGTGCAGATTTAGAATATAATTTAAATTTGCGTTTTGAAGAGTCTGTTTTTGGTGTGGAAAAAGAGATATCAATTACAAGAAATGAAAAATGTGAGGAATGCGGTGGTAGTGGTGCTAAAGCTGGCACAACGCCTAAAACCTGCGATAAGTGTGGTGGAAACGGGCAAATAAAAGTTCAGAGAAATACTGCTTTTGGTAGTTTTGCTAGCATGAGCACTTGTGATAAGTGCGGAGGGCAGGGTAAAATAATTACTGAACCATGTAAAAGCTGTCATGGCTCTGGAAAAGAGAGAAAAAATAGGAAAATTAAAATCGATGTTCCGGGTGGAGTTGACACTGGAAATGTTATGCCTCTAAGAGGGCAAGGAGAACAAGGTGAAAAAGGTGGCCCATCAGGAGACTTGTATATAAATATAAAAGTAGCTCCTCATAAGACTTTTAAAAGAAATGGAATTGATATTCATATAGAATCGCATACAAGTTTTGGATATGCAGCCCTAGGCACCGAAATTAAAGTGCCAACTGTGGATGGAGTTGTTAAATACAAAGTACCTGCAGGAACACAATCAGGGACTGTATTTAGACTTAAGGGTAAGGGTATACCTAGAGTAAATGGACATGGAAGAGGAGATCAATACGTAAAGGTTGTTGTTGATGTTCCAAAATCCTTGAATGATAAACAAAAAGAAGCGCTAAAGCTTTTTATGATAGCTAATGGTGAGGATGTAGATTTTATTGAGGAAGGTAAAAAGTCTTTTGTAGATAAAATATTGAGAAAATAATAATAAGTGACATGGAAAACTTCGTTTTGTATAACGGAGTTTTTTATTATAATATTGTGTTAAGACGCAAATGATACACTTGAGTATATAAATAATTGATATCAGCTCGCATAGAAGATTAAGGAGGATAACAATGAATAAAGATTGGATTGAAGTAACTGTAATAACAAGCAGTGAGGCAGTTGAGGCAGTATCTGCAATGCTATATAATACTGATGTAAAAGGGGTTTCTATTTTAGATCCTTTAGATTTGATATTTAGACGCGACCATACTACAGATTGGGACTATTTTGATGAAACTATTATTAACACAAATAATGAGGTTGTTATTAAGGGATACTATAGACAGGATGAAAAATTTGAGGATTATTTAGATGAAATTAAAGCTGGAGTAAATAACTTGCCAGGGTTTGGACTCGACAAGGGAGTAGGATCTGTCACAGCAATTAAGGTCAGCGAAGAAGATTGGGAAAATAACTGGAAAAAATATTATAAACCAACAAAGGTAGGAGAAAAGATAGTTATAAAGCCTATATGGGAGCAATACAATAAAAATCCTGGTGAAATAATTGTGGAACTAGATCCAGGCTTGGCGTTCGGTACTGGTTCTCATGAGACTACAAGGATGTGCATAAAAGCGTTAGAGAGACACGTAGAGGCAAAGTCAACGGTTTTTGATATAGGAACAGGGTCGGGTATATTGTCTATCGCTGCGGCTAAACTTGGAGCATTGAGGACCGTTGGTGTTGATTTGGATCCGGTAGCTGTAGACTCTGCTAAGCAAAATGTTAGTTATAATGATTTAAATAACATTGAGATACTATACGGAGATTTAATGGAAGTTGTCAAAGGAAAGGCTAATATAGTCATAGCTAATATAATGGCTGATATAATTATGTTTTTGACTGAGCAAGTTAAAGAGTTTCTAGTAGAAGGTGGATATTTTATATCTTCAGGGATAATTCTAGATAAAAAAGATGAAGTAGTAAATAAGTTAATTCAATGTGGATTTGAAATTGAAGAGATAAATATAGAGGGCGAGTGGGTTTGTATAGTTGCAAAGTTATAGTAAATAGGTTGAGGAGCGAATAAATAATGCATAAATTTTTTGTACCAAAACAAAATATAGAAGAAAGTATTGCTATTATTGATGGAGAAGATGTAAAACACATATATAAGGTATTAAGGCTTCAAGTTGGCGATAAGGTGAGTATCAACAACTGCGAAGGCATCGAATATGTAGGGGAAATAACTCTGGTAGATAAGAGTAGAGTAACGATAAATCTAATAGAAGAAAGTTCTATAAATAATGAAAGTCCTATTGATGTATACTTATTTCAAGGTATGCCTAAATCAACAAAAATGGATTTAATAGTTCAAAAGAATACAGAACTTGGAGTTAAAGAAATAACACCTATAATTACAGAGAGAGTAGTAGTTAAGACTGAGATTAAGGAATTTAAGAAAATAGATAGATGGAATAGGATAGCGCTTGAAGCATGCAAGCAAAGTAAGAGAAGTTTGGTGCCCAAAATTAATGTTCCTATAGAATTTGATGCTTTACTCGAACAATTAAAACATATGGATTTAGTGGTAGTGCCTTATGAAAATGAGGAAGGCTATGGTATAAAGAAATTAGCACAAAACATAGATAGAAAAGATATCAATAAAGTTGCAATTGTAATAGGACCAGAGGGTGGATTTGAAGAAAGTGAAATACTTAAATTGAAAGAAGTAGGGGCTAGTATTGTCACCCTAGGACCCAGAATACTTAGAACTGAGACTGCAGGTTTTACATGTTTAAGTTTGATAATGTATGAGCTGGGAGATTTGGGAGGGGTTAGCGAATGAAAGTTGCAATCGCTACATTAGGATGTAGGGTAAATCAGTACGAATCAGAAGCAATGATTGAAAAATTCATTAGAGAAGGATATGAAGTAGTAGGATTTGATGAGTTTTCAGATGTATATGTTATTAATACATGTACTGTTACTAATATGGGTGATAAAAAGTCAAGACAGACGGTAGGACGCGCAAGACGGAAAAATGAGTCAGCTGTTATTGCAGTGGTGGGGTGTTATGCACAAATAGCCACTGATGAAGTAGCTAGCATTGAGGGCGTCGATGTAGTTTTAGGTAGTCGTAATAAAGGGGATATTGTTTATTGGGTAAATAGATTTCGCGAAGAGGCAAAACAAGTTGTAGAAGTTAGTGATGTCCTAAAAAACAAAGAATTCGAGGACTTAAATATTATAGAGTATCAAGATAGAACTAGGGCCTTTTTAAAAATTCAAGATGGTTGCAATAGATTTTGTTCTTATTGTTTAATACCTTACGCTAGAGGAGCAGTATGTAGTAAAGCACCAGAGAAAATCATATTAGAAGTACAGGAATTAGCTTCGAATGGCTTTAAAGAGATTCTTTTATCGGGTATACATATAGCATCTTTTGGATTAGATCTAGAAGGCGGATGGAATTTAGTTCGAGTTTTAGAGGAAGTAGATAAGGTGCCTGGTATCGAGCGGATAAGAATAGGATCAATAGATCCAACATTCTTTTCGCAGGGCGTTATAGAGAAAATAGTATCGCTTAAAAAGCTATGTCCTCATTTCCACCTTTCACTGCAAAGTGGATCGGATGAAACGCTTAAAAGGATGAATAGGAGATATACAGCAGTTGAGTATAAAGCAGTAGTTGACAATCTTAGGAGAAATATTGAGGGAGTATCTATAACTACAGATGTGATCGTAGGCTTTCCTGGGGAAACGCAGGAAGAATTTAATGAAACTTATGCCTTCTTGAAGGACCTAGAATTATCAAAAATGCATATTTTTAAGTATAGTCCAAGAAAAGGAACTAAAGCTGCGCAAATGAAAGATCAGATTAATGGAAATATAAAAGAAGAAAGAAGCCACATGCTTATTGCTCTTAACAATATGTTAGAAGAAAAACATATAAATGGATTTGTAGGCCAATCTATGAATGTTCTATATGAACAACAATATAAGAATAATGAAAATGAATTTGAAGGCTACACTGCGAACTATATAAAGGTTATTGCCAAAGCGCCTAAAAATATATCAGGTGAATTTCATATGACTAAACTTATAGAAAGCTTAGGTGATCATATAATTGGAGAAGTTCAAGATTTATAATAAAGAAGTGCAAGATTTATAATAATTGAACAATCAATAAATATATGTAGCAGGAGAATAAAGTTTTATGTTGAATAGTATAATAATAAGATAAGTAGGAGGTGATTATGTGGAAAAGGAAGACTGTATTTTTTGTAAGATCATAAAAAAGCAAATCCCTAGTGAAATGCTTTATGAAGATGATAAAGTTGTAGGGTTTAAAGACATAAGTCCTGAGGCACCCATACATGTTGTAATTGTTCCGAAGCAGCACATTGATGATTTAAATTGCTTAAAACAAGATGAATCAGAAATAATAGGACATATATTTATGGTTGCAAAGGAAATTGCTAGAACCTTAGGAATCTCTGATCTTGGGTATAGAATTGTTGCTAATTGTGGACAGCAAGGTGGTCAAACTGTTCAACATATACATTTTCATTTATTGGGGGGCAGAATGCTTCAGTGGCCACCAGGTTAGAATATGCAATTTTCTAAATGTTAATTTTTCGATAATATTTTATATATAAATACATTATATATAACAAAATAGCAATGAAAATGTTGACATTATGTAAAAGTGTGTTGTATAATAAAAAATGTGCTATTTAGGCCCCGCATTAGCTACTTTTAAATTGAATTGAGCTAGCGGAGGGAGGGATAATGATGTCAGAAATTAAGGTTGGAACAGATGAGACAATTGAGAACGCTTTAAGAAGGTTTAAGAAAAAGTGCGCAAGATCCGGAGTGCTTTCAGAAGTAAGAAAAAGAGAACACTATGAGAAACCAAGCGTTAAGAAGAAATTAAAATCAGAAGCAGCAAGAAAGAGGAAATTCAAATAGAATTTTTTAAACAAGGTACAGGTTTCGTCCCTTTTAAAGAAATTACAACAAATGTAAAAAAGTGTTGTAAATACAAGGAAAAAGATAGGTCAAGTAGCTAATTGCATGAACACATGGGAAAAGGGAAAAGTTATGTTTGCCTTTTGCCTATAATTATAGGTAAAACATATGGTAAACTCTTTAGTAAAATAGTAAGTAAATATTTAAATAAATAAAAGGTTCAGCTTATGCTGAGCCTTTTTTTTTATTTAAAAAAATTTTAAGTAATAAAATTGTAATTTCTTTAACTTTTTTTTCATAAATTTAATATGAAGTATTTTGTGAGGTGAGTATATGGAAAAGAAATTTTATAGAACAAAAGAAGCCATAGCGAGTAAGTTAGAATTACCAAGAGATATCCTATTAGACTTACCAAAAATAACAATTTTGGCTAACAATGAAATAAATATAGAAAACCATAAGGGTGTAGTGATTTTTGAAGAAGGAGAAATAAAAATAAACTCTAATGTAGGTCCAATTTCGATATACGGTAAAAATTTTAAAATATTGTTTATAGGGGGGAACACAATAACTTTAAGTGGTAACTTTAGTTCTATTGTGTATGAGAGTCATGAATGATTTTAAAAAATACAAAAAAGGTACTATCACATTAGAAATTCAATCATTAATACCAGAAAAATTTATAAATTTACTATGGAAAAAGGGTATTGTAGCTAAAAATATAACAAAAATAAATATTACAACTGCAGTTTTAGAAGTGAATTTAAGTGATTTTCATGAAATTAGCGAAGTTGCAGAGAGAACAGACACTAGATACAAAATTATAGGAAGGAATGGATTGTCCTTTTTTTTAATGAAAGTAAGAGGTCGATCTGCGCTTCTACTAGGAGTGGTTTTGTTTGTGAGTGTAATATATTATTTATCTACATTTGTATGGAATATAGAAATTAATACGGAGAACTATATAAGTCCATATGAATTACGTCAACAAATTAATGGGCTTGGAGTAAGACCGGGACAAAGAAAGAAAAATATTGATGTTTA
>NZ_JAENWL010000232.1 GCF_016650095.1 Clostridium sp.
AAAAAGATGGAACAAATTAATATGTTCTTTTAATAAATAAATTTTCAAGTTGAACAGTTTATTATGGTTAGACCTTTAGTGTATTATGCAATAACAATATTTATGGGATGCGTTACTTGTTTGATTTTAATTAATAACCCTATTTTAGGTGCAGTTATAGCTGCATCTTTTTTAGCTACAATGTATTTTACTATAGATAAAAAATTTTTTTATCTAGTAGTTTGTTTTTTTATTATTGGAGCTGTAAATTACTATTCTTATTTTAATGTTAATTTACCAAGTAAGCAAACGGTTAAAGTGAGAATTTCAGACAAGAGTACATATTATTGCTATGCAAAATATAATAATAAGAAGATTATTTTGGAGGGGAATATATTTGATTTAATGGAAGGAAGAAATGTTTGGATAAATGGTGATTTTCAGAAGAGTGCAGTTTATGAAAGGGGCACCATTGGGACATATAGAGTTAGTGATTATAAAATTTGCAAGGAGGATTTAATTTCAAAGATTGGAAATTTCCGAAGTGGATTATATGATAAATTTTTAGAGGTACTAGGAAAAGAAAAAGCTGCTTTGGTAATGGGCGTATGTTTTGGAGATAGTGGCTACATAGAAAAAACTCAAAAAGAAGATTTTAGAAAATTAGGAATCAGCCATGTTATAAGTGTATCAGGACTACATATGTCAATAGTATATAAAGCTTTAGAAATTATTTTTGGCTATAAGATTGCTATATTATGTTCTTTTGGATATATGATATTTACAGGAGGAAAAGCCTCTACGATTAGGGCCTTTATAATGATTTTTATATTAAAAATATCAAGTGTGGTTTATAAAAAATACGATAGTCTATCCGCTCTCAGCTTATCTGCAATCATAATATTGTTAATTAGACCATTTTCTATTCTTGACATAGGATTTATGCTTTCATTTCTTTGTGTCCTTGGAATTATAGTATATAATGAAAAAATAAAGAAGGTGTTATATAAATTACCTTCTGCTATAAATGAGTCTTTTAGTTTAAGCATAAGTTCCCAAATATTTTCAGTGCCATATGCACTTTTTGCTTTGAAAACTTTTAGTTTGGGAATTCTTGTTAGTAACTTATTGTTATTGCCATTTTATACTATCGTCGTGATATTGGGCAATATAGGTCTAGTGTGTAGTGCCTTTTATCAATTGTTCAATTTAATAAATTATGGGCTATTCTCTGTTTTAACAATTATAGAATTTATTCAGAAAGTACTAGGTGCGGCATTGCCAAAAATAATTTACTTTTCGTATATAGAGAGTTTAGTTGTATTCGGACTATATATATGTTATCTTGGAATTAAAATAGGGTATAGGCAATTTAAGTATGTTCCCTTTTGTATCATTTTTGTTTTTATATTTCAAACTTATAAAATTTTTCCGGAGATTAGCTATATAAGTATAAATAATAATGATGTAGTTTTATTACAATATAAAGAAAACACAATTGCGGTTACCACAGGTAACATTAACGTGCAGGATTTAAAAGTGCCGGTTATCATAGATAAAATTTTTCAAAGTTATGAGGGAGATTCAACTATGAACCTTGGGGGCAGATATATTATTAGGTTAATTAGTCAAGGTAAAAAATTGGAAGCGCAAGTGTGTTTTGTACAAAAGGAAAATAGAAAATCTAGTATGGCGGCATTTAATGATACCGGAGAAGAAATTACACCATTCAAAGATATTATAGAACTGAAAGCGGATGAAACATATACAAGCGCAGGTACAATAATAACAAAATATATAATTATAGGAGACAAAATTTTTAAATTTTAATAGGTTGGGGGAAATACTTTGATTAATTATGCAGAGCTTAAGAAAAAAATAAAAAAAAATGAATTAGATAATTGCTATTTATTTTGTGGACCTGATGAAAAGTTAATAAAGAATTATGTTAAATTTGTAACTGATAACATATTAAGTAGTAATTACATGGATTTGAATTATTCAAAATTTGATGGTAGCAAAACTGATTTTGAGATAATTATAGATGCTTGTGAAACCATGCCATTTATGAGTGAAAAAAAGGTAGTGGTTGTATATAGAGCATCATTTTTAGATGATAGTGGCGGGAGTAAAAATTCTGGCGATTTAAAAAGTAAAAATTTAGCTTTGCTAAGTGAATATTTGAGTAATCCCGCGCCTCATTGCATTTTGATCATATATTATGTATTTACAAGTGACAGAGAAAAACCAAGTTATAAAATTAAAAAGCTAGATAAAAAGGCATGCGTGATAAAAGTTGATAAACTGAAGGGAGAATTTCTTCAGAGAAAATGCAAGGATTTATTCGAGGATTTAGGCAAAAATATCGGGAAATCAGAACTTACTTTATTTTGCTCTCAGGTAGACAATAATATGAATATCATATTAAATGAAATAGAAAAATTAGTTTCGTTTGCTGGTGAGAGAGAGATTACTAAAGAGGATATTTTGGCTATGATGCCTCAAAAGAGTGAAAATGATATTTTTAATTTAGTTGATTATTTGTCCCAAAAAAATATTAAGCGTGCTCTAGACATTTTGAATGAACTTATATATAAAGGGGAGAAGATTCCACTTATATTATTTATGATAGGACGACAATTTAATCTTTTATTTAATATTAAATTAGGCATTGATAGTGGTAAATCAAAAGACGTTTTGGCGAGTGAATTAAAACTTCATCCATATATTTGCGAAAAAATGATTTCGCAGAGCATGAAGTTTACATTAATCGCACTAAGAAGAAATATTGAGCTCTGTGTAAATACTGAAAAAACTCTTAAAAGTACTTCCACTGATGATAAGATAAATATTGAAATTTTTATGATAAAGACTGTGATGTAATACGATTTTTAAAAAAGCTTATGGCTATGCAAAAAATATAAAAAACCGGTGTAGATCACCGGTTATTTATTATGCAGTTACACTTAAAGCGTTTAATTTCGCTGCGAGTCTTGACTTTCTTCTTGCTGCTTTGTTAATGTGAATTATTCCTTTTGTTACAGCCATATCTAAAGCTTTAACCACGCTTGCATATGTAACTTTAGCTTCTTCAACATTGCCAGTTACGAGAGCTGTTTCGAATTTCTTAACCTTAGTTTTTAAAGCTGATTTAATCATTGTATTTCTTTGTGTCTTAACTTCAGTTACTTTAATTCTCTTTTTTGCTGATTGAATATTTGCCATTTATTTTCACCACCCTTTGTATTTAATAACGTATCAGTAGCTTTGGGTAAAACTGCTGACGAACTTTTTTAATTAGTCAATTGACATTATAGCATTAAAATTAAATCACTTCAATAGGGATTTAAACTATATATACAAAGTTTAAAATAAACATATTTATAAGAATAGGAAAGAATAATTAGGAAAAGCTAATATTAAAAATCTAGTTGAGGTGAAATTATGATAAGTGTAAGAACGGATTTAGCGGTTGAAGCTAAAGAAATATACAAATCAGAAAATAATGGTGAAACGCCAGGTATTGATGTGGATGAGTATAATGAAGGTGATATTAAAATTACTAATGTACGGATAGTAAGCGATATTGGAGAAAAAATGATGGGTAAACCAATAGGCACATATATAACTATTGATATCCCAGAATTTGTTCATTATGATGGTGAGGCTATGGACAGAGTAAGTATTGCAATGGGAAAGGTGCTGAAACCCTTAATAAAATTAGATGATAGTATGACGGCCCTTGTGGTTGGACTCGGTAATTGGAACGTTACGCCTGACGCTGTGGGACCTAAAGTTGTTTCGAAAATAATGGTAACTAGGCATTTAAAGGAATTAGTACCCGACACCATAGATGAAGGGATAAGACCTGTATGTGCTATAACACCTGGGGTACTCGGGATAACCGGCATGGAAACGAGCGAAATTATTCGCGGGATAGTGGAGAGACTTAAACCCAATTTAGTAATTTGCATTGATGCATTAGCTTCTAGAAAAGTGGATAGGGTAAATAAAACTATACAGATAGGGACTTCTGGAATTTCTCCTGGGGCTGGAATAGGAAATCGCAGAATGGAAATAAGTGAAAAAACCTTGGGCGTGCCTGTTATCGCTATTGGAGTTCCAACAGTAGTGGACGCGGCAACACTAGCGAACGATACTATTGATTTAGTACTTGATGGGATGATTAAAGCTGCAAATGAAGGTAAAGAATTTTACAATATGCTTAAGTCAATTGATAAGGCAGAGAAACAAAAGATGATCACTGAAGTATTAAATCCATATGTTGGTAATCTTGTAGTTACACCTAAAGATATTGATATGGTTATAAATTCTGTTTCTAAAATCATTGCTAATGGAATTAATATAGCATTGCAACCGGCATTAGATTTAGAGGATATAAATAAGTATTTAAACTAGTAATAAATTTTTAAATTCCCTCATATGTATTGTATAAAGCACCTGAAAAAAATAACAAAGGCTAGAATAATGGCTAGTTATTTTTTTAGGTGCCTAAGCTGGGGGGATAAAAATGAGTTACAAATGTATAGAGTTCAAAGGTAAGAATAATAATGTACCAAGTGAAAAAAATAGTTTTTTTAAATATGCTATTAAAAAAGGTAGTAATGCGAGAATATTCTTTAGTATTTTCACATTACTCATTATTTTTTTATTAGGCCTCATTTTACCTAAAAATACAAAGGCATATAGTGCTGGAAATTATCAAAATTACTTTTATATTAATGTTATAAATAATGCATTATCAGTATTTAAAGCCTCAAACACAGTGCAGCAGGATAATAACAGTGAAACCAGCATGCAATTTGATGCACTATCTTTTTTAGGAGTAGATATTTCAAATCCTATATCAATAATAGCACAAGAAGTTGCATACTTAGATAATAATAAGATTGGCACTGGTGTAAATATAAATGATTCGGTGGATGAAGTGAAAAGTTTAAAAACATTTATTCTTAATCCCTTTAACTTAGGCGATAAGCAGGTAAATAAATCTAATGCTGCGGATGCTAAAGTGATTGCAAACCTTTATAATCCTGCTTTGAAAAAAACTTTAAATAATGCCAAACCAGAAATACTCATATATCATTCTCATACATGTGAAGCATATCTTACTTCAGACAAGGATACTTTAACTAACAGTAGTATGGATCAAACTAGAAATGTCTGTGCTGTAGGTGATGTAATAGAAGAGGAATTAGAAAAAAATTATGGAATTGCAGTTATACATGATAAGACTGTGCATGATAAAGGGGTTTATGATAATGCCTACAAAAAATCTGGAGTTACTTTAGATAAATATTTAAAGCAATATGGAGATTTCAAATTAATTATAGATTTACATAGAGATAGTGTGGCTAAAAATGCAGTAACTACTAAATTAAACGGAGAAGATGTTGCTAAATATATGTTTGTGGTGACAACGTCAAATCCTAGATATGCAAAGCAGAAGAAATTAATAGATTCCATGATAGGAATATCAAATAAATTATACCCAGACCTTATAAGATCCAATCAAATACATGCTTATCAAAGAGGGATGGATTTTTATAGCCAGGATAAAAGTGATAATGCTGTGATGTTTGAGGTAGGCTCATATACTAATACTATTCAAGAGGCTAAAAATACTGGTAAGTATTTAGCAAGAATTATTGCAGAGCAATTATATGGTAAAAAGTGAATAATTTAATTTAAAAAGTGCATCCTTACTAAGAAGAAGATAATAATTAGTAATTGTTATTTATTTAAGAAAATTAGTAGGGGGGCACTTTTTATGCGTAAAAAAGGTAGATTTAAATACTTACTTATGATTTCTCTTTGTGTTTACATATTCATCTATGGATTTATTAAAATTAATATTACTAAGCCAGAACTTGTGATAAAAAGGTCAAAGTTTGAAATGAACATAAAATTAAAACCCTTAGATTTCAGAATAGAGACTAAGGACTATGTTTTTTATGTGAATAATAAAATTTTTGATAGCGTGAAAGAAAAATGTATTGGTGCATATAATGAAATAATTTCAAAATAATACAAATAATAGTTAG
>NZ_JAENWL010000111.1 GCF_016650095.1 Clostridium sp.
ATCCAAAAGGCTTTAAATCCTTCACAGTGTGTCCATAAATATGCAAACCCTGCTACTAAAGCGATTACTGCTATAATAGTTAATCCTATTGGACCCATCATAAATTTTATAGCTGCGCCTAAACCTGCAATAACTGGTGTAGCAGCTGCGGCTCCGCCAGTTGCTGCTGCTATAGCCCCGCTAACTATTGTAAATGCTCCTGCTACTGCACCAACTATTGTCGCTATTCCACTTATTAAAAATGCTAACGGTGCTATTCCAGCTATTAATGCCATTACAATTAATATAGTTTTCTTTGTTCCATCACTTAATCCGGCAAATTTAGTTGCTAATTCCTTGGCTTTTTCTGCTATACTCATTAAAATAGGTGTTAGTGTTGTCATTATCGTTTCACCAAGTTCTCCGCCAGCTACCTTTAACGCATTAAAAGCTGTTTTTGCTTTATCCGTTCCTGATTCTATACCAGCATAAGTATTAGTTACTGCACCCTCACTTTTTTTTAAAGCTTCTATATAATCTTGGACTTCAAAACGCCCACCTTGGATTGCATCTGCAAGATCAGGGCCTGCCTTTTGTCCAAATACATCTATTGCCATACTAGTTGCACTCGCTATGTCAGGGGCTGATTTAATTGCTTCAAGTGTTTTTTCAAACTCTTTTGCGCTATCTTTGCCCTGAGAACCCCAATTACTTATAGCTTTTTTCATACCTGCAAATGCTATTTCTGTATTAACCCCAGCTTTTTCCCATCCGGCAAACATTGCAATACTCGTATCGGTATCAATACCTAACGCCCTCATAGGCGCACCATATTTAGCAAGGTTAGTTGTTAAACTATCCATGCCTATACCACTTTTTTGTGCTGCTACGGTCAATTTATCAAGTACAGAATTGTATTCGCTAGACTTAATGCCTGCATCACCCATAGCGCGTGAAACTAATTTTACCGACGAGTTAACATCCATATCATTTATTCGTGCGAACTTTAAAAAATCCTCACTAGCTTTTTTCAATGTTTCACCAGTAAATTCAAAACGTGTATTAATTTCTCCAACTGCTGCGCCAACTTGGTCCATACTATCAGGTACACTAGATGCTAAATCTTTGTATATCGTTTCTAATTCTTCTGCAGTTTTTCCTGTTGCACCAGTTTTTTTAATTACAATATCCATGCCTTCATCAACCGCGGTAAATGCAGCGACTGCTCCAGTAGCAACTCCACCGATAGCAACTGTAACTGGTGTCATTGCGGTACCTACATTCTTAGCACCTTTTGCTATTTTATCCGACGTTTCGGAAATTCTAGCTAATGTAGAATTACTGTTTGCCGCTGCAGTTTCTAATCTGCCTAATTCTTGCTCGGTGTTTATAACTTCTCTTTGCAAAGCCCTATATTGTTCCTCACTTATCTTGCCCTCTGCGAATTTAGCTTGTGCCTGTTGTTCTGCGATTTTCAATGTTTCTAATTTATCTTTAGTGTTAGTTACGCTCTTAGCTAAAAGCTCTTGTTTTTGTTGTAAAAGCACTGTATTAGTAGGATCTAATTTCAAAGCTTTTTCAACTTGTTTCAATTCTTGTTTTAAATCATAACTAGATTTGTTTACACCTTTTAATGCATTTTGGAGTGGTCCAGTCTCTCCGTTTATTTCTACGGTTATTCCTTTTATATTATTCCCAGCCATCTTATTCCTCCTTTCTTCTTTATTTTTTAAATTGTTCTCTAAGTCTTTTTCTATCTGGAGACGTTTGTTTCATTCTCCAACAATTATCTAAATATTTGTTACCTTCTTCGCTTTGCATATGATTATATATAACCGCATCCCTTAAAAATAGCCAATATTCAAAAACTCCCATACTTTCAAGCCTGTCAAAATCATATCCTGTATATTTACAAACTATTTTTTCCTCAATTGTGTTAACTGTAAAGTGTCCCTCGTCACCATTCCCATCATCATAATAAGGGATTTCTAGTTTTTTGAGATTTTTTCTTTACCTAGCCATTCAAAATAAGATGTTAAAATTGCAGATAACTGATCTAAATCTAATTCATTCATTACTTCATCAGATACTTTTGTTTTATTTTTATTTTTATTCAAAATCATTCTTACAGCTTCACTTAAATCTTCTATAGCATCTTCATCACGTACTTTACTTAAAGATGTTATTTTTTTTAATGCTTTCAATTTTGGTGGTTCAACTTGTAAATTCAATTCAACATCTTCTTCAATTTCTTTATCATCTACGATTTTTTCAATCGTTACATTCAATTTAATATCCCAATATCTTTTATTAACACTATTAATATCAAACATCTGTTTCCTCCTAAAAAGGGGCTTTAAGCCCCATATTTTATACTACTACTGGAATGGTCTCTTCATAAATTATTAGAGTACCTTCAGCATCATTAGGTTCTGCTTTAAATTCTGCATCTACTATTGTTGCTTTATCTTTTGTGAATGCCATTTTAAAGCCTGCTTGATTAGAGCCTACAATTGTAACTCTCACGTCACCATCAATAGGATCAAGGTGTACAAACCTTATAACATATTGCTTGCCATCTTGATTACTTATGCCACCTATTAAAACCGTTCTCTTATCTATTGTTTCAGTTACTCTTGCAGTACTACAAATTTTAGCAAGTGTATTTGCGTTCCAAGTCATTACTCCTGACTTCATTGTTGCTTCTTCTTCTGTCAAAATAGTTTTACTTACAAGACCCAAATCATCCGTTACTGTAACAAATTTAGGTTTATATTCTATTGCTGCACCACCCTCAATTAATCCTAATAAATTTGCATCTACCTCTAAAAGCAAATCTGTTGGGATTGTTTCTGTGAATACATCTGTGTATAATTTCCCACTACCTAATGTAATTTTTTGTTTGTCCATTATTTATACCTCCTAAAATTTTTCTACTAAATTAAAATCGTATACGGACATAAACATCATTTGGGTGTCTATCCATACACGATCTTTTTTAAAATCTATTGCTTTTTCATTTAACAAATTTTCTATTAGCAATTCTGAATCATGGTCAACTTTTAAAGAATATAATTCAATACTAATGCTTCTATCAGCTATGCAATTTAAAAAATCAGCACCGCTTACATCTGGGCTATCCGTAAATATAGCATAAGGTAATGGAGGAGGTTTGATAAAACGTTCTTCTGATACTTTCAGTCCTGTGGTTCCCAACCAAGTTTCAATGTCCAGCATTTTCAATCGCCTCCTTTGATAATTCTTGCATTCTTCTTATTGCTAAATCATTTCCAAAAATTATATGAGGAAAAGCATCTGTTCTCCCTCCTCCTATTTTGGCATGTCCTTTTTCTAATAAATGTGTAAGTCTATACTGTCCATTGGCTACATACCAGGTTTTGCCCTTATTGTATTTACCATCATATACACTTTTAATTCTAAAAGCTTTAACATATTTTCGTGAGTGCTCTGTGAATGTAACATGTGCTTTTATTTCTGCATTAACTTCTTTAGCCACTGTATCAACCGCAACTTTAACCCCTGTTGTAATACTCTCACTATAGTTTTCAAGTTCATTCACTATTGCGTCTGCTAAATTATCAATGCTTACAGTGTTCATATACGTGCCTTGTCAAGTGTCAAGTCCATGCTAAGTGGGTTCGTATCATAAATAGGTTGTGCCATTTTAACCCCATAGATAACACTATTAATTTCAACAAAATCATAATTATCTATATTACCTAGTTGTGGAATCCTGATAACTCTATTAATATCTATTTGCCTAGCAGATGCTTCAAAATATCTTTTAAAACCTAGGACTCTATTATCAAATCCTAGGTTAGTATGTTTATTTGCTACCCTTTTACCATCTTCATCAAGTGTAAAAATGTTGCAAATCCCATCACTAAAAGTTGTAAATTGAATGTTTCCTATTTTTATTTTCATTCTACTACCACATCCGGCTCCAAGTTGACTTGACTATTTATGTGTAGCGCCATTAGTTCACTAGCAAAATTCTTTTCAAACATTTCTAAGGCTTGACTATTAGCGTATCTTACATAGTCAAATAATAACGCTCTAGCATCACTTTCAGTGGTAAAATCAAGAGACACCCCTGCAATAGTTTGCAAGCGTGCCATCCCTCGATTAATCATGCCGGTTAAATTTATTTCAGTGTTAATATCTTCCCATGTTATGTGTAAATATGCCTTTATAGCTTCTAATAATCCTATAGGCATTTAAATCACCTCTCTATTAAACTTGCTCTTTAGTTTTAACAATATTAGTTACTGCAACCTTAAGGTCTGCCGCTACCATTGCGCTTATGTCTGCTAATACAAATGCATTATCATCAAGTGCTTTACCATTACCGTAAAGTTTAGTTAAGTAAACTCTTTGATCTTCTAAAAATTTATTCTCGTCAGAGTATTCGATTTTTCCGCCAGTAGTACCTGCACCAATTCCCATGAAGTATTTTGCGGCTAGTCCAAATATTGCAGTCCCAGCAGTTACTGCGGTACACTGTTCTATTTGTGTTGGGTAAGGTAGCACATTGTAAGAGTAAGTGCCATCTAACGCTCTTACTGTTGTATTAGGATATACTTTTGTAAAGTAATCTAATGGATTTACAAGCATTAATATTTTAGCAACTGGTCTTTGCTTGTTATTAGGTCCAGTTGATAATTTAGCTGCTATAATTCCAAAATTCAAAGGTGAAAGATCACTTACCACTATTGGAGTTTTTAAAGGATATACACCAGCAGTAATAACAACACCATCAGATACATCTCTGTTCATTCCTATAGGCATATTTAAACCAGTACCATTTACAATAGCTTCTTCTATAGCAAGTGCTATTGCTTCACTTAATACTCCTCTTACATAAGCGTCAATCCAAGATGGGCCAACTGCTAACATATCTTTTGATATAGGCATAAATGCGGATAATTTACAAAGAGTTAAGTCAATTTCTCCGATTGCTCCAACT
Organism: Clostridium sp.; assembly: GCF_016650095.1. Taxonomy (GTDB): domain Bacteria; phylum Bacillota; class Clostridia; order Clostridiales; family Clostridiaceae; genus Clostridium_AD. Next base: position 4,967 of record NZ_JAENWL010000111.1, read on the forward strand.
AATTCTTCTGTGATTGCTGTATTAAGTGCGCCCCATACTGCGAGTTGTGCACCTTGCTTATTTACAATCATCTTAGTCAATACAGTTGTATTTGTAAAATTGATTGCAGCGAGTAGAGGATGTGCTTCTTTAATATCAGCAATTACATTATCAATAACAGTTTCAGGATATGCAGTAGTTATTGTTGTAAATGCCTGTCTAGGGTTACTATCTTTCATAGCACCAATTATGCCTTGATAAAATTTATCTTCTACAGCAGTTAACTGATGTACCCCTCTCTTAGCTAAAATGCTAACGTCTGCGGTTTGTTGGTATGTTTTAAATTCATCCATAACATTCTGTTGAACACCTTCAGCAAATTGTGATAACGCCATTGCTATTGCACCCTCATCACCAGACTTCATTGCAGCACCTAAAGAATCTTTTAATGCTTGTTGTTCTAAATCCTTATTTCTAATTGTCATATTATTTTACCTCCGAGTTTTTATTTTTGAAAGCCATCATTAATTTTTCAAAGTTGGTTTTTTGTACTATTAATTCTTCCGGAACTTCTAAAACTGGCTCATGTTGTTCAATTTCAAACTTCATAGCCGTTTTAAATCTTTGTTTAGCTGCTGCAATTGTTTTATCTTCTTGGCCTGTTATTTCATCACACAACCCATACTTTAAGCATTGCTCTGCATTAAGCCAAGTTTGTCCATCAAGTAATATTGTCAAGATTTCTGCTGTTAATTTATCACCAGCCTTTTGAAGATAGCTTGAACAGCTCGCACTATCTATAACTTCAACATCATTTGCAGCCTTTCTAAGTTCTTCGGCATTACCATAACAACCCATTGAAGCATGGTGAATCATCATTAATGTATTTGTACCCATTATTACCTTATCGCCTACCATAGCTATTACACTTGCCACACTACAAGCAAATCCATCAATATATACTGTCTTTTGCGCTGTACTTCTTTTTAAAAGATTATAAATTCCTAAACCTTCTTTAACTTCGCCACCATATGAATTTATATATATATTAATTTGTGTTACATCTTTAGCACTTTCAAGTTGATCTTTAATATAGTTTGCAGAGGTTTCGCTTTCAATAGTTTCTCCAGTCATCCAAGACATACCATCGCTTTCAACGTCATCATATATATATATATCAATACTTCCTGATGTTGCTGCTTGTTTTATTATAAAATTTGTTTTTGCTTTTGCCATTATTTTCACCTCCTCTCACTATTATTTTGTAACTGTAGTTGTTGTAGTTTCATTTCCTAAAGTTTCTATTTTTTGATAGTTTTTAGTAATAAAATGTTGCTTACTATAATCTGTATTCAATGCTACATCACCAGCTTTCACTCTTAATTCGTCAATGCTATATCCGCCACTAGCAATAAGCTTATCAAACGGTTCTGATATGCTGAATAAATCAATATGTTTAATTGTAGTAGTATCAACCCTCATGTAATTGTCTGCAATAAAAGCGACTTTACCATAATCTTTTCTTATGTTTTCTTCACCTATCATATCTGCCAAAGGATCTACGCAAAATGTTAAAAAGTTAGTTGTTGTCGCTCCTATATCTGCTATATCACCTCTTAGCAATGCTGGTGGTATTTTAAAGCCTTGTGCAACTCTTTCAAATATTTCCTTTGTTATCATTGCAATATCTGCAATTTCGCTTGTACTTTTTTTACTGCCTTCTCCACCTTTTTCGTCATATTTATAACCCTTTTCTAGGGGTAATACTGCATTTTCAGCTTCAAAGTATTTTTTAAATCTTGTGTTCATTAAAATATCTAGTTTTTCTTGAAACTTTTTATCACTACTAGCCAAAGCATCAATGTCAAGTATGCCCTTACGTCCACCACTACGATTATATTTACCTATAGACATATTCAATAAGTCATTATATCCACTCACTAGGTTACTTAATAAGGCTCTTATATCCGTATTACCTAATTTATAATAATAAACATCGCTCATATTAAAAGTATCGTAAAAACTTTTAGTCCCTTTTGTTACACTACTAAAGGTGTTTTCTGCTATAGCAAATTCTTCTTGATAGAAACTATCTGCTATTATAAGTTGGTTTCCAATAGGTAATACTAAAACCTCATTCTTAAATAACAATTTAGTAATTAATTCTTGCAGAAACTGTGAAGAATTCTGATTTTTATTAGGTTCTACATTCCATTTATAATAAATATCACCCTTAAATTCAACACCTTTCATATAAGTCTTAAATTCACATTTGCTTATACTACTAGCTATTAAATTAATTGCGGAATGTATTGCAAACAATTCAATGTTTAATTTTTGTTCTGTAGAAATTGCGGTTGCAGTTAAGCTAATAGTTGTTTCTCCTATCCCCAAAAAACTTTTCATCCAATCTATTAAGCTACTCATATGTTTTCATCACCTCCCTTCAGGACATAATAAAAAGCCTTATCGCTAAGACTTATCACCTTTTTAATACGTGTAACAACCAAGGTCCAATTCAACTATGTCTCCACTATCAACTAGATCAATTCCACCAGCTGCCATTGCTGCAATAAATGCCTTAAATCCATCAGTTTTACGGCTCTTAGGTTCAATTTTAGAGTAAGAGATATTATCATGCGGTTCTGATTTCTTACTTGTGTTGTTTGTATACCATCGCATTAGTGGCGAATCGCCATACACTATATTATGATTAGCAAATAAAGAGTTTACAGTAGGCGCTACAAACATTTCACTAGACGGTCTTATGATTTTAATGTTATTAGCGCCACCTTTTTCTACATCAAATCCAACTTCATTTAATGCCCTTTTAAGTACACCGTATCTAAATAAATCCATGCCAAGTGTAGTGATATTGTATTTTTGTCCCATTTCTGCTAGCCATTCAGCAGGTATATTGGGGGTTACTTCTACATCATCAACAAAAGTTAATAATCCTAATTCTTCCCATTCTCTAAGTGGTGCCTTAATTCTCTTTAAGTCGTTACACTTGTTACATATCCATGTATGGCTTAACCAATAATACTTACCTTTATATAAAAATAATAAGCCAGCACATACAAAATCTGTTGTCATTGCAAAATCTAATCCAGCGGTACATGTCATTCCTTCGAGATTCGGTATTTCTTGATTAGTTGCACTTATATTATCCCAGCTTGTAACCTCTACATCTACGTCCCCTTTGGGAATATTCATACGTTTCGTCATAAATGCGGAATTGCTAACTGCATCTTTTTTATAATCCACATATTCTTTAGCTATTTCAATTCTAAGTTCTTCAAGATAATGTAATGATGGATTTGCCTTGTCCCACATTTTGGGGTTATCAACTTCTTTTTCATCATCAAGCCTAGCGATAAATGGAAGTGTTCCGTTATCTTCTTCTGCACCTTTTAGTATATTTAATGCCGTAGCTAACATACTATCGAGAGGACCATCTCTTACATCACCCTGCGTTGTGATTACTGTAGAACGTGGGTTTTTCTTCTTACCTAGTCCAGTTCTAAATACATTTATAATCTTATAATTTTCATAGCAATGTACTTCATCAAAATCTATCTTACCCTCTTTACCGCCATCCTTTGTTTTTGCATTAGAGGTTTTAAATTTTAATTCACTACCAGTTTTAAGATTCTTAATCAGTTCTTTAGTCCAGCTAAAATGGTTTTTAAGTTTCTGTTTATTTTCTTCTAGTACATCATATATTTCTTCAAAAGAAGTTTTAGCCTGATCTTCACTATTAGCACAAATAGATATATTATATTTTTTAACTACGTTATAATCTGATATTAAACAGAAGTCTTCAAAACTTAAATATCCATTTTTACCAGCCCCTCTTCCAACCATTATAAATAAATCGGGCCATCTTAAAATCCCTATTCTTTTATAAGTACAGTTATGAAGTGTAAAACAAAATACCTCCCATTCAAATAATTCAAACGGAAAGTATTTTATGAGACTTAAATATTTTTGTAATATAGTTTCATCAATAAATAAATTTTCTTCTGCAAAACATTTTTCAACATAATCAACTAGTTGGATTTGTTCTTTACACACTTCTATTGTGCCGTTTCTAACTAGATCAATATAATTTTGTATCTCGGGAATTAACTTTTTACATTTCGTCATCAGCATCATCACCTACGACATTATCAATTGTTAGCCCTAACTGTTTTAAAATTGCTAGTTTTTGTTTATTAAATATCAGTGCATTTTTTAATGATTCATTTTCTTTAATTATTATAAATCCACTTGCTGACTTTGCTTTATAAGAACGTCCACGTATTTTAACATCTTCTTGCATACCCTGTTCTTCATTGGAATAAAAAATATAATCATCAATTAAAGCTAAAAAGTAATCTGTATTTGCTTTTTTATTTTCAAGTTGCTTAATTAATGACTCTTTAATTTTAATTGTATTTTTCATATTTTTTAAATTTTCTCCTTTCGCTCAAATTTTTCTCACATGCGCGATATTTCTCTTTTGTCTTATACCCTTACCGTTTCCCAGTATCTCTGACCGCTTTCCAAATTTTTCGACCGGGGGGTAGCTATTACTACCATCTTTCAACGTTCAATTGCTTTTTATATTTAATAGTATGATGTATCTGATA
>NZ_JAENWL010000379.1 GCF_016650095.1 Clostridium sp.
ATAAATGAATTATCAAGGGAAGCAAGTAATTTAATTACTGAATATAGTAAAAAAGACAGTAAAATAATAACAAGTCTATTAGAAATGGAGGACTGTTATAAAATAATTTGTAATAAATTATTGATAAAAGTTGATAAGTCTGCCTGCTTGGTATCTATCTATAAAGAGGGGATTTTACAACATGGTGGAGCTATTGGGGATGATGATACAGTTGTACCATCTTATCAACTTAGAGTTTTAAATGAGAATAATATATCGGTTCTTGGAAAGTTTAATTTTAAATTAGATGATAATGATGAGTTTTATGGACTAGGCGATAAAAGTGGAATTCCTAATAAGGCAAAACGAGTTTTAAAGTTCTTTAATAAAGATTCTATGGGGTATGATGCTGAAATTCATGATCCTTTGTACAAATCTATTCCTTTTTTTATTAAATTAAATAAAATAAATAAAAGTCTTTGTGGAATACTGATAGATTCAGCTTTGATTGATTCCATGAACTTTGGGGTAGAAAGTCCTTTGTATTATAACATAACAACCTACAATGGTCCTTTTTCTTACTATTATTTTGATGGAAATTCATATAGTGCTATTGTAAATAATTATTTAAATGTTACTGGGCGACCTGCTTTTCCACCTTTATTTAGCTTTGGTTTTCTTGGTTCTAGTATGAATTATGTAGAGGGATATGATGCACAAGAAAGGATAGAGAGATACTTCAAACAAACAGAAGAAAATAACATTCCCTGTGAGGGTATGTATGTATCCTCTGGTTACTTAAAGCAACCTAATGGGAAAAGATATGCATTTATATGGAATAAACAGAAGTTTTCAGATCCTAAAAAGTTTATAACAGATTTAAGAGATAGAGGCTACAAACTTGCAATGAATATAAAGCCTGGTATTTTGACAACTCATCCGTGGTACAAAGAATTATGTGATAAAGGTTATTTTATCAAAGATGAAAAGGGTAATCCTTATACTGAATTTTACTGGGGAGGAGAGGCTTCCTTTATCAATTATACAAATAAAGATGCCTATAATTGGTGGAAAGACCAATTGATAGAACAATTTCTAGATAATAATTGTGCTGGTATATGGAATGATAATAATGAATTTGAAATAGAAGATAGCGAGGTAGATTTATATAAAATTAAATCAGTCCTACCTATGATGATGTGCAGTGCCTCCTATGATGCTTTTAAAGAAAAAGATAAAATTAATAATGAAAATAATAGAGCTTGGATAATATCTAGATCTGGCTTTAGTGGTATTCAAAGATATGCTAGAACCTGGAGTGGTGATAATAGCAGTGATTGGAAAACTTTGAAATTTAATCAATACCAAAGTATTGGTTTTGGTTTGTCAGGAATTCCTTTCTATGGTCATGATTTAGGTGGTTTTTATGGAAATGTACCAACTGAAGAACTTCTAGTTAGAAGTTGTGAAAGTGCTATACTTCAACCTCGATTTGTAATTCACTCATGGAGAGCTGATGGTAATCCAACGGAAGCCTGGAGCTATAAAGACTCTCTTCCTGTAATTAGGAATTTGATTATAGAACATTATAAATTTATGCCATATATTTATACAGCATCATATGATGCTGTTGTTAATGGAAAACAAATGGATAGATCTCTTTATTTAGAATTTTTGGATGATGAAAATCTAAGTGGAATGGAAACCGATAGTATGTTTGGAGATAATATCTTAAAGACACTCGTAGTTGATAAGGGTATAAGTAAAAGATTTGTTTATTTACCTAAAGGGGTCAATTGGTATTCTGGAGTTACTAGTAAATATAGTGAAGGTGGCCAAACGGTTGAAATTGGTGCAAAACTTGGTGTATTTAATTATTTTGTTAAAGAGGGATCAATTATTCCAAGAGCAGTGAAAGCTCAAAAGCTTAAAACAGCGTTATATGATGAATTAGAGTTACGTTTATATAAGGTAAAAGGAGATATTAAAAAAGAATCAATTTACTTTGAAGATGACGGCAAAACTAACTTAGAGGATAATAAATATAATTTATTTAGTTTTATAGTAACTAAAAAAAAGGTAACTATAACAAAAGTAAAAGATGGAATTAAAGGTGAAAACAGAGTATTTACATTAACAGATAATGAAGGTATATATATTAAGAGTTTTGATCCAGATTCAATGGAAAAAAATGATAAGATTTTTATTAATTTATAAAAACTAATAAAAGGTAAAGGTTAATATGAGTGATATTGTTACAATAAAAGACGTCGCAAAATATGCAGGTGTATCTACTGCAACAGTCACTCATACCCTAAATGGGAAAAGGCCTGTTAAAACTTCTACCAAAAAGAAAGTTTTAAATGCAATTGAGAAATTAAATTATGTTCCATCTTGGAATGCCTCTAAATTAAAATCTGGTAAATCCGGAATAATTGGATGTCTTGCTGTGGATATTACTGAGTTGTTTACATCCCGTCTTGTAAAGGGAATAGAATCTGAACTGGGTAACAACCAATACTCTCTATTATTTGTATCTGCAGTCGAATTTGATGGTGATTTAATAAGAGCCTATAACTCCTTAAAAGCTCATAATGTTGATGGCATAATTCTTTGCTACCATATTCCAAGTCATAAATCTTTATTAAAAGATATAGATCCAGCTACGCCTACAGTTTGTCTAAATATGACAATAAGTGGATTTGAATCAATTGTAATTGATAACATTGCTGGTGGAGAAATGGCAGCAAAGCACCTATTGAGTTGTGGTGTGAAAAATCCTGCGATTATTTGTGGTCCATCACATAGGTATTCCTCCATTGATAGATATGAAGGATTTATTAATATGTATAAATCAAATGGAATTGAAATAGACGAAAATCACGAAATTTATGGTAAATATGATAGTGATACTGGTTTTAATTCTACTTTAAAATTATTAGAAAATGATAATAAAATTGATGGATTCTTCTGTGAAAATGATTTCATAGCTGCTGGATGTCTCAATGCTCTTAATTCATTACATATAAGAGTTCCTGAAGAAGTTAAAGTGATAGGGTTTGATAATAGAGATTTTTCATCTTTTTACAATCCAACAATTACAACCTTTGAGATTCCATTGCATGATATGGGAAAACTTGGAATGAAAAAATTAAAGGAAAAAATTGAAGAGAGTGAGGAAATTTCTGTATCTAAAATTCAATTGACTCCTAAACTAATAATAAGAGAAAGTACACAAATTAAACAGTCAAAATGATTTGTGGGTTAAATTCTCTCATCAATTAAATAAATTTGCCTGTTATGAAATATTGCAATTAAATCAAGGGTAATGAAAATCTACTAGTACACGTATTTGTGCTATAAAAACCTATGTTTTGATATTAATATAGAATATTTAAAAGAATTTATCTCTTCTTTCGTTAAAAGGTTTAGTTTGATTACAAGTTGTAAATCATTTTGTAAATTATCAATATCTATCCTAGAGGTAATATCTCAAGTATTAATTTTAGTATGATATTTTTGCTTTAGAAATAAAGCAAATTGAAGTGCTGTAGAATTATTCATATTGATATATCTATTGTATTCAGAAATATCTAATGGAGATAAACCTAATTTATTTTTATTTAAAAGAAGA
>NZ_JAENWL010000440.1 GCF_016650095.1 Clostridium sp.
GAGGTAAACCCTAAGTATCAGATTAAATTAAGAAATTTAAAAACAAGAAAAGCAGAAGATCATGTTAAATCTTCTGCTTTTCTTGTTGTATGAATGTGAAATTTTCGTGACTCTTCGAGAGATATACCCAACGCTTGTTATAGACACTTCGAGCCAATTTGTCTCATATTTATCTATCCTTTGTTTTTAGGAATTCATGTTTTCTCGTCCGACCATTTTGTTCCAAGGTCACCCAAAAGTCTCGTCCTACCACTTTGTTCCAATGGAACAAAGATACCCTTCTAGATACAATTAGTGTATGCATAACATTATGAACTTTCTCCGGAAGTGACTTTCAATAAGAAGCGAAAAAACAATTGAAATTCGATTTACAGATTCTTATTTTGCGAATATAAAATTCTCGTGAGCCTTCCAGGAAGGAAGGCTAGCGAACCCGAGACAGGACGTCGAGTGTGAGTGGCAGAGAATTTTATATTCGCAAAAGATTAGAAGCTGTTAATCGAATTTCCAGTTTTGAGCTCGTATTGCAAGGCACGCAGGAGAAAATTCATATTTTTATCTGATGATTAGTAAATTATCTATTAGTGTTTGCAGCTCTTTAGTTTTATCTTTATCCATTGGCTTAACATCTTTTAATTTATAAGGTATACCTAAAGCTTCATATTTATTTACCCCTAGAACATGATAGGGAAGAAGTTCAACTTTATCAACATTTGGTACCTCTTCAGCAATGATTTTCGCGAGTTTAGTTATATGTTCTTCTGAATCTGTAATTCCAGGTACAACAACATGTCTTACCCAAACCCTAGTTTTTGATTTTCTTAATGATTGTAAAAATAAATTAACACCTAATGCATCTCTATCGGTTAAAGTAACATAGCCTTTACTAGTGGTGTGTTTTATATCTAAAAGCACTAAATCTGTATATTCTAATATATCATCATAGTCGCCTTGTCCAAAACCGGCTGTATCTAAGGCTGTATGAATACCGTTTTGTTTACATAATTTTAAACATTCAAGTAGAAATTGTGGTTGAACTAATGGGTCGCCACCGGAGAAAGTAACACCGCCGGAAGAACGTTGAAAATAGGGTTTGAATCTAACAATCTTTTGAACGAGTTCTTCTGGAGTCATTTCAATGCCACCACTCAGATTCCAAGTATCTGGGTTATGGCAGTAGGCACATCTTAATTTGCAACCTTGAAAAAAAACCACTACTCTAATTCCAGGACCATCAACTAGCCCCATGCTCTCTATAGAATGAATCCTACCTTTTACCATAGTTACTTCCTCCTCCTTTGGTGCTAAAAATTAAGTGTCAATTAGATTTTATTATGGAAAGTTCTACTAATAACTTCAAGTTGCTGTTCTCTTGATAATCTATTGAAATGAACGGCATATCCTGAAACCCTTATTGTTAATGTTGGATATTTGTCTGGATTCTCCATAGCATCAATTAAAGTTTCACTACTTAGTACATTTACATTTAAATGATGTGCACTTTGTGCGAAATATCCATCTAAAAGGAAAACTAGATTATTTATTCTTGTAGCTTCATCTTTTCCAAGTGCATTTGGTACTATTGAAAAAGTATTTGAAACCCCATCTTGGCAATAATTTCTATAAGGAATCTTAGCAACAGAATTTAATGATGCTAACGCTCCATTTTCATCTCTGCCATGCAGTGGGTTTGCTCCTGGAGCAAGTGGTGCACCCCGTTTTTTGCCATCAGGAGTTGATCCTGTCTTCTTGCCATAAACCATATTTGAGGTAATAGTAAGGGCAGATAGTGTGTGTTCCGCTCCCTTATATGCTGGGTGTAATTTAAGGTCATCACTGAATTCCTTTATAAGGTTAACAGCTAAATCATCAACTCTGTCATCATCATTTCCGTATTTAGGGAAATCTCCTTCAATTTTAAAATCAATGGTTATTCCATTTTCATTTCTTATTGGTGATACCTTAGCATATTTTATAGCGCTTAAGGAGTCCGCGGCAACTGAAAGTCCTGCTACGCCAAATGCCATGAAGTATTTGAGATCAGTATCATGAAAAGCAAGTTGGCCAGCTTCATAAGCATACTTATCATGCATATAATGTATCGTATTCATTGTATTTACATA
>NZ_JAENWL010000296.1 GCF_016650095.1 Clostridium sp.
ATCTCTTTTTCAAGCATCCCTAAAAGCTCATCGAATCTTCTTATAGTATCCTCTAGAGGTTTTGGTGATGACATATCTACCCCTGCCTTTTTAAGTATATTTATTGGGTAGTCACTCCCCCCACTCTTTAGGAATCCTATATATCGCTCTACAGCACTTTCGCCTTCTTCAACTATCATTTTACTAAAAGAATTAGCTGCTGCAAACCCTGTAGTGTATTGATATACATAAAAATCGTTGTAAAAATGAGGAATTCTTGACCATTCCATATCTATTCCTTCATCTACCACCATTTCAGGTCCAAAATATTTTACGTTTAGTTCATGATAAATTTTACATAAATCCTCTGGAGATAGTGGATTGCCCTGTTCAATACTTTCATGGGTTATTTTTTCAAACTCAGCAAACATACATTGCCTAAAGACCGTAGTTCGTATTCCTTCTAATTGTTGATTTATTAAAAATAATCTTCTCTTTTTATCACTCTCATTTTTAATTAAATAATCTATTAATAAACATTCATTAGTTATAGATGCTACTTCTGCACAGAATAACTCATACTGAGAATATATATATGGTTGATTCTTCCTTGAATAATATGAATGAATAGAGTGTCCCATTTCATGAGCAAGAGTAGATACATCATTCAATTGGTAATTATAATTTAAAAGTACATATGGCATACTGTCATAGCATCCCCAAGAATATGCCCCCGAACGTTTACCCTTATTTTCAAATACGTCTACCCATCCTTCACTAATTCCTTCTTTAAATATATCCAAATACTCTTTCCCGAGTGGCTTAATACCATCGAGTGCTATTTTAACACCATCTTCATACTTAATATGATCTATTGCTGTATCAACTATAGGAACATATAAATCATACATATGAATTTCATCAAGCCCCAACAGTTTCTTTTTAACGCTTACATACTTATGAAGAGAAGATAAATTGTTATTAATAGTATCCACAACATTTTGATAAACCTCTAATGGAATATTATTGGGTTTTAAAGAACTTTCTAATGAAGAAGCATACTTTCTTGTTTTGGAATTAAATATAAAGTTCTTTATTGAAGATGTTAAAGATGTTGTTAAAGTATTTTTAAATCCTTTATATGTTCCAAATAATGCATCAAAGGCATCTTTTCTTACTCTTCTATCCTTTGATTTAATAAAACTACTGTAGCTGCCTTCTGTAAGCTCTGCCTCATTACCTTTTTCATCTTTTATACTTGGGAATGTCATGTCTGCATTTGTAAGCATTCCAAATATATTTCCTGGTGCATTTAAACAATCACTAACGGATGCCAGAAGCTTTTCTCCCTCTGCACTTAATGTGTGAGGCTTTTGAATTAGAATGTCTTTCAAATAAAATTCATATACTTTAAGCTCCGGAAGCGTGCAAATTGCCTCATCTACAGCTCTCTCTGGTAGTGATAATAGTTCAGGTACAAAAAATGATGTATAACTATAAGCTTCTGCTGCATAAGCATCAACCTTATTTTTAATCACCTGGAACTCAGCCTTAGCTGTATCCTCATCCCCTCTTAAATGTGCATATACAAGCAATTTATCTAAAAGTCTTTGAATCTCTATATTGCTTTCCAAAAATGATAACAACTCTTCAGGCTTACCTAGTTTCCCTGAAAATCTTACCATCTTTGGTGCTTTAGATTTTAGTATTTTAAAATCTTCTTCCCACGCCGCAGAACTCTTATACATCTTTTCAACAGTCCACTTATACTTGCTATCAATTTCGTCTCTCTTTTTAAGTTTTTTAACTTCACTCACTAATATTTCCTTCTTTCTTTTATAAATTAAATTCGACTTTGGTGAATTCATCTACTTTAGTAAACTTATCTACTTTAGTAGATTAAAAAATAACATAATATAACTATATTATCCTATAGTTGATAAAATAACCACAAAATAAAAAACCTCATATTTTGCGAGGTTTTTAGTAAAGCATTGGTCAATAATCTATACTATAACTATATTTTTGCAACCATTATTCTCAGCTACCCCACCTAATTCCTTCATAATTTTATCATCTGGTGTGTAACTGTTTATAATTCCAGGTCGTACACCAATCTGCCTATATTTTATAAGTTTATATCTTATATCTGGGTTTAAGGAGGCAATAAGCTTACTAATTTCATCTACATTATTATAATTTTCTAAAACATCTGGTACAATGACCGTTCTAATTTCATAAATTTTATTTAGATTAGCTAAATATTTTACATTTTCTATAACAGTAGTGTTTCCCATACCTGTAAGCTTCTTATGTTCCTCATTATTATAAGATTTTATATCTACCATTGCCATATCCATAATTTCCACAAGATCCTTATGTTCCCATTGTGGCACCGAACCATTAGTATCCACAAAACATGTTAGCCCCATCTTTTTAACTTCTCTAAATAGCTGCGTTAAAAACTCACTTTGTAGGGTGCATTCACCGCCTGAAACTGTAATCCCTGAAATGAAAAATCTGTATTTTTCTATTTCGCTTAGCACTTCTTCTACACTCATGCTTTGTGCTTTAGGGGAACTGAGTCGCGTGCAAACCTTAATACATTCATCACATTTACTACAGATTGTTTTATCCCATACTACATGCGACTCCTTAAATTGTAGTGCCCCGTAATGGCAAGCACTCACACATTCCCCGCAGTTATTACAAACATTTATAGTTTCTGGATTATGACAATAAGAACAATTAAAATTGCACCCTTGCAGAAATATAGCAGTCCTGTTTCCCGGGCCATCCACAGAGCTAAATGGAATAATTCGGTTAACAAGTCCCTTAATCATTTTTTCTTATCTTTCGTTCATATACTCTTTGATTTTTAACTGATCCAAGCCCTAATGCTACAGTATCCTGTAATACCTGCTGCCCAGCTTCTAATTTTTTAATATCTGATCTCTTTACAAGATACCCCGTAATTCTTATTACATCACAATCACTAGCATACGCTGAAAAATACCTCATTTTATTTTTGAAAGCACCTTTGATAATATCTAGCAAGTACTCTGGGTTACTTTTAACTGTACTATCAAAATTAAATACATCACCTATTCCTGAAGGGAAGAACTTATGGAATTTAGCTGCCTCTATTATATGTTGTGGGAGCTCAGGTTCATCTCCAATTGGAATCCTACACCCTGGACTTGTTCCCACATCAGAATCAATACCTACTTGAGCATGCAATAGATATTTACCTTTAGATATAGTACAATGTGGATCATTGTATTTATTAACCTCAGCTTCTAACTTTTCAATAATTTTATAGCCGAGTGCATTAGCTGTATCGCTATGCCCAAATCTATTTTCGAGCTTAGTAGCGTCAATAAAATAATTTACACATTCAGCAAGTCCAAACATGCCAAACATACCCGTGAAATTATCTTTGCTAATTAATCCTTCTTTTACTAAGAAATTAGTCTCAAAAAAACCGCTTTCTTCAACTATAAATCTAATTCGCTCCTGCATATAACCAGCCATTTTCTGCACTGCATCCGGCAATATCACATTTATAAATTCATCTTCATTTTCCGCTTTTTTAGCAAGTCCAACTAAATTTAATCTAGATAGTGTGTAACTTCCACCACCTATAGTTAATCCATTGTAACAACTAGCTATAGCATAATTTCCATCAAATTCTTCGAAAAACATCTCATGGTTGGCAAAGCTAGGTTTCGCCGTTATTAAAGCAGTATTAATTGCATCGATAGCAAAATCATCTGGTGTATCAGTACTATATTTTAAAGTTAAGTTAGGAATAGCATTTTGCAGTTGTCTCTCTGCTCTTAATATTAATCTTCCTGCTTTACTATCTTTTGGTCCTATATTTGCGTGACAAAAGGAATCCGTTATGGTCCTATCTATATGTGTTAAAAACAATTTTATAGCGTGAAAAGCTTCCTCTTCATCTACCACAAAAGGTTCTAAAAGGCAATCAATATTCCCTATATATACTGGAAATGAAGTAATTGATGGTACATGCCTGTATAATATTAATAAACTATTTGTAGCCTCCCAAATATCCTTTGGTGGTGTGAGTCCTAAAAACTCACTTCCATTTTTCATAAATTTCTCGTAATTCGGAACTATATACCTAGGCCTATAAGGCGCATGACCTTCGAAAAGATCACAAATTATTCCCTCATCACGAAGTTTCTGAGTATCTCCTTCAATGTTAAGAACATCTATACTATTTTCCGCTGCTCTAGCAAGAGTTAGTACCTTTTGTTCATAGGTTAAAGTCCCATTTTTAATAATTTCTAAAATGTTGTCCATTATAACACCACTCCATTTAATTATTTTAACCACATTTTTAAATGGGTTGTTTAACATATAAATATATTAATTTATTATATGCTGTTAATTATATTTTATATTTATTCATCTGTTTTTGCAACGGTTTTCTAGGTTAATTGATAAATATTATTTAATGATTATAATTATTTTACATCTTTTAATAATAGACTATATTAATATTGAGTAGTATGAGTTACATAAATTATTGTATTTTATGTTATAATTTACTATATAATCGAACTATAATTTAGTAAAAATCACTCTATGGAGGTTAAAAATAATGAAAAAAATATATACCTTAATAATAGGTTTTTTACTGATATTCGCAAGTTTATTAATGACTTTTATAAATGTTAATTATGATTTATCTGAATTTAAGATTAGTATAAAATCTTCATTAGGGCAGCACCTTACATTAAAG
>NZ_JAENWL010000034.1 GCF_016650095.1 Clostridium sp.
GTTCTTCCGCCTTCTCTGATTGCGAATCTTAATCCTTCATCCATTGCTACTTGAGTGATTAATTCAACATTCATGTCTATGTGGTCTCCTGGCATTACCATTTCCATTCCATCTGGTAACTTGATTGATCCAGTTACATCAGTTGTTCTGAAGTAAAATTGTGGTCTATATCCGTCGAAGAATGGAGTATGTCTTCCGCCTTCTTCTTTTTTAAGTACATATACTTGACCTACAAATTTATCATGTGGGTGTATTGAACCCGGTTTTGAAAGTACTTGACCTCTTTGAATATCAGCTCTTTGTACTCCTCTTAATAATGCTCCGATGTTGTCTCCAGCCATTGCCTGATCTAGAAGCTTTCTGAACATCTCAACTCCAGTACATACAACTTTTCTTTTGTCTTCGCTGAGTCCAACGATTTCTACTTCTTCTCCAACCTTAAGTATACCAGTTTCAACTCTTCCTGTTGCTACTGTTCCTCTGCCAGTTATTGTGAATACATCTTCTATTGGCATTAAGAATGGTTTGTCTGTTGCTCTTGCTGGTGTTGGAATATAAGTATCTATTGCTTCCATTAATTCATTTATGCATTTTGAAGCTTCTTCATCAGTTGGATTATCTAATGCTTTTAATGCTGATCCTGTTACTACTGGAATGTCATCTCCTGGGAAGTCATATTCACTTAATAGTTCTCTTACTTCCATTTCAACTAATTCTAGTAATTCTGGATCGTCTACCATATCTGCTTTGTTTAAGAATACTACTATATATCCTACTCCAACTCTGCTTGCTAATAGTATATGCTCTCTTGTTTGAGGCATTGGGCCATCTGCTGCACTAACAACTAGGATTGCTCCATCCATTTGTGCTGCTCCTGTAATCATGTTCTTTACATAATCTGCATGTCCTGGGCAATCAACATGTGCATAATGTCTATTTATTGTTTCATACTCAACATGTGCTGTGTTAATTGTAATTCCTCTTTCTCTTTCCTCTGGTGCTTTGTCAATCATGTCAAACTTAGATGCTTGCGCTAAGCCTTTAGTTGCAAGTACTGCTGTTATTGCTGCTGTTAATGTAGTCTTGCCGTGATCTACGTGTCCTATTGTTCCAATGTTAACATGAGGTTTAGTTCGTTCAAATTTTGCTTTTGCCATTTTATATTCCTCCTTATATTTACATATTATCTTATATTTCGTTTATTATTTAGCTCCTATAACCTGTTCTTGAATACTCTTTGGAACTGGTTCATATGCAGCAAATTCCATACTGTATACTCCCCTACCTTGAGTTCTTGATCTAAGTGTAGTAGAATATCCAAACATTTCTGATAATGGAACCATTGCTCTAATTACTTGAGCGCCTGATTGAGCTTCCATTCCTTCTATTCTACCTCTTCTTCCGTTAAGATCTCCCATAACATCACCCATGTACTCTTCTGGCACTGTTACTTCAACCTTCATTATTGGTTCTAAAAGAACTGGATCTGCTTTTGCCATACCATTCTTGAATGCCATAGAACCTGCAACTTTAAATGCCATTTCGTTTGAATCGACATCATGGTATGATCCATCAACTACTTTAACTTTAAAGTTAAGAACTGGGTACCCACCAAGTATACCGCATTTTGATGCTTCTTTAATTCCGTTCTCAATTGGTGATATAAATTCTTTTGGAATAGATCCACCCACAGTAGCATTCTCAAATGAGTAAGGTTCAGTAGTTGGTATAAGTTCTATCCAACAATGGCCATATTGTCCACGTCCACCTGATTGTTTAATGTACTTACCTTCTGCTTTAACTGTTTTACGTATTGTTTCTTTATATGCAACTTGTGGTTTTCCTACATTACACTCAACTTTAAATTCTCTTTGAAGTCTATCAACAATAATCTCCAAATGAAGTTCACCCATACCACCAATTATTGTTTGGCCTGTTTCTTGATCTGTATGAGTTCTAAAAGTTGGATCTTCTTCAGAAAGCTTTGCAAGAGACATACCCATTCTTTCTTGACCAGCTTTTGTTTTTGGCTCAATAGCTACATGAATAACTGGATCTGGGAATACCATGGTTTCAAACAATATTGGATGATCTTCATCACATAAAGTTTCGCCAGTAGTTGTATTTTTAAGTCCAATTATTGCCCCTAATTCGCCTGCACGTAATTCATCAACTTCTTCTCTGTGATTAGCATGCATTTTAACTAGTCTACCAATTCTTTCTTTTTTACCTTTGTTAGCGTTTAATACATATGTACCAGTCTTCATTATGCCTGAGTAAATTCTTGCAAAACAAAGTCTTCCAACAAAAGGATCTGTAGCTATTTTGAATGCTAATGCTGACATTGGATCTTCATCATTTGGGTGTCTTTCCATTGCTTCAGCAGTATCAACGTCTTGTCCTTTGATAGCTGGTATATCAAGTGGTGACGGCATATATTCTATAACCGCATCTATCATCATTTGAACACCTTTGTTTTTGTATGAAGAACCACAGATTACAGGTACTATTTCATTGTTAATTACACCTTTTCGAAGTGCTACTTTTAATTCTTCTTCACTTATTTCTTCACCATCAAGATATTTCATCATAAGCTCTTCATCTAGTTCAGCTATTGCTTCAACCATAGCTGCTCTATATTCTTCCGAAAGTTCTTTCATATCTTCTGGAATTTCTATTTCTTCTATTTGTGTACCTAAATCATCTTTATAGACCTCTGCAACATTTCTGATTAAATCTATAATTCCTAAGAACGTATCTTCTTTTCCTATTGGAAGTTGTATTGGAACTGCATTAGCATGAAGTCTCTCTCTCATCATTTCCACAACTCTATAGAAATCAGCACCCATTATATCCATTTTGTTGACATATGCCATTCTTGGAACTTCATACTTAGTAGCCTGCCTCCATACTGTTTCAGATTGAGGTTCAACTCCACCTTTTGCGCAGAATACAGAAACCGCACCATCAAGTACTCTTAAAGATCTTTCAACTTCAACTGTGAAATCTACGTGCCCTGGTGTATCAATAATATTTATATTATAACCCTTCCAAAAGCATGTTGTAGCCGCAGAAGTTATTGTAATACCTCTTTCTTGTTCTTGAACCATCCAGTCCATAGTAGCTCCGCCATCATGAACCTCACCAATCTTGTGTGTCTTTCCTGTATAGAATAATATACGCTCTGTAGTTGTTGTTTTACCAGCATCAATATGAGCCATAATACCTATGTTGCGGAATTTATCTAAAGAATATTCTCTACCCACTATTTGTTCCTCCTCTCAACGCGTGATTTTAAATTTGACAAAACTGTCTTGGCAAAGCCAAAACAGTTTTGATATTAATATCTGTAATGAGCAAAAGCCTTGTTAGCTTCAGCCATTTTATGAGTATCTTCTCTTTTCTTAACCGCTGCTCCAGTATTGTTTGAAGCTTCGATTAACTCATTAGCAAGTTTTTCTCTTGCATACTTCTCGCCCCTTTTATCTGTAGCAACAAGTAACCATCTTAATCCTAATGTCTGTCTTCTCTCAGGTCTAACTTCGATAGGCACTTGATAATTAGCTCCACCTATTCTTCTAGCTTTTACTTCAAGCATCGGCATAATATTAGTTAATGCTAATTCAAAAACCTCTAATGGGTCTTTACCTGTTTTTTCTTTGATTATGTCAAAAGCCTCATAGCATATTTTTTGTGCTACTCCTCTTTTACCATCCTCCATTACATTGTTTATTAACTTTGTAACAACTTTGCTGTTGTACATAGGATCTGGTAATACATCTCTTTTCGCAATATATCCTTTTCTCGGCACTTTACTTCCCTCCTTAACAATTTTGATTAACTCATAGGTACTCAGTATCTCTACCGTCAAGCGCTCTGTACTTCGCAAATGTATGTAAATATTAAAATTATCATATATATAAATGCTGAAGACATTGCACCTTTACTCAAAGCATTATTTTTTTTGCTTTGGTCTTTTAGCCCCGTATTTAGATCTACTTTGTAATCTGTTAGCTACTCCAGCAGAGTCTAATGTTCCTCTAATGATATGGTATCTAACTCCTGGTAAATCCTTAACTTTTCCACCTCTTATAAGTACAACACTGTGTTCTTGTAAATTGTGGCCTACACCTGGTATATAAGCACTAACTTCGTATCCATTTGTAAGTCTAACCCTTGCTACTTTTCTTAATGCTGAGTTAGGCTTCTTAGGAGTTGTTGTTTTAACTACTGTACAAACACCTCTTTTTTGTGGACAATCTTTTAATGCTGGTGAAGCTGACTTTGTCACTAATGTCTTTCTGCCTTTTCTTACTAATTGGTTAATAGTTGGCATGTTTTCACCTCCTCATTTTTATAAACTTACCTTTATTTATATCAATGCACTGTAACATAACTAAAGGCTATGTTACCGCATGGATACATCTATATTATTTAGTTGCTAGCGTTAATTTAATCTTCAAGAAGCAATGCTGTTGCTGACGCAACATCAATATCACAAAGATTTCCTAATTCTTTCATTGTGTCTACAAATATTATTTGTAAGGAATTAACCTTGGCTAGTTCTAAAATAGGTTCAGTAATGCTATTATCAGCATCTTTGGCTATATACAGAACCTTACCCTTATTATTCTTTAATGCTTTTAGGGTTTGTTTAACTCCAACAACCTTCTGACCTACAAGTTTACCTACCATGTCTAACCCTCCTCATAGTTACAACCATAAAATTTATCTAATTAAGATGTATCTACTCGATTAAAGTCACACACAAGGTGTATTTTATCATTTTACCATCACCCTGTCAACTAGTTAAACTTTATACTTCTAAATCATTTTCAATTTCTACCTTCTCATCATCTTCAGTATTGATCTTTATTGTTCTATACCTTGTCATTCCCGTACCTGCAGGTATTAGTTTACCAATTATTACATTTTCTTTTAATCCAAGTAGTGGATCAATTTTACCTTTAATAGCTGCATCAGTAAGTACTCTTGTTGTCTCCTGGAATGATGCTGCTGACAAGAACGATTCTGTTGCAAGTGCTGCCTTGGTTATACCTAATAAAGAAATTTTTCCCTCAGCAGGTACTCCACCTTCAGCTTCAATTTTTGCATTAGCATCTTCAAAAGCAAAGATATCTACTAAATTTCCAGGAAGTAAATCAGTATCTCCAGATTCCTCAACCTTTACTTTTCTTGTCATCTGTCTTACAACAACTTCTAAGTGTTTATCATTGATATCAACACCTTGAAGTCTATAAACTTTTTGCACCTCTGAGGATAAATAATTTTTAACTCCATTAACGCCTTTAATTCTTAAGATATCGTGTGGGTTAACTGAACCCTCAATTATCTCATCTCCAGCCTCAATTTTATCTCCATTTGCAACTTTTAATCTTGAACCAAATGGTATATCATAGCTAAACTCTTCTCCTGAATCAGAAATTACAATGACAACTCTCTTTTTCTTAGTATCTTCCATTTTAACACTACCATATACATCACTTACTATTGCGAGTCCTTTTGGTTTTCTAGCTTCAAATAATTCCTCAACTCTTGGAAGACCTTGAGTTATATCTGACCCAGCTACTCCACCAGTATGGAATGTTCTCATTGTAAGCTGTGTTCCTGGTTCACCTATAGATTGAGCTGCAATTATACCTACTGCCTCACCAATGTTTATCTTTTGTGAAGTTGCCATATTCATTCCATAGCAATGTGCACAAACACCAATTTTAGCCTTGCATGTAAATACTGATCTAATCCAAACTTTTTTAACGCCTGACTTTTGAACTTCTTCTGCTAAAGTAATATCCATATATTCATTTTTAGGAACTATTACCTTACCTGTTTTTGGATGAATAACATCTTCAGCTGAATATCTTCCAGTAAGTCTCTCAACTAACTGCTCAATTACTTCACTTCCATCACGAATTTCTGAAACTTCAAAACCTTCTGTTGTTCCACAATCTTCGTGACGTACTATAACATCCTGACATACATCAACAAGTCTTCTTGTTAAATATCCTGAGTCAGCTGTTTTAAGAGCCGTATCTGCGTTACCTTTTCTAGCACCATGTGTTGAAATAAAATACTCTAAAACACTTAGTCCATCTCTGAAAGATGCTCTAATTGGCAACTCAATTATCTTACCAGATGGATTAGCCATAAGACCTCTCATACCTGCTAATTGCTTGATCTGACTCTTGGATCCTCTGGCTCCTGAATCTGCCATCATGAATATCGGATTGAATTTATCCAAACTATCCATTAGTGCATTTGCTACATCTTCTGTAGTCTTAGTCCATTTTTCAATTACTCTTTGATATCTTTCTTCCTCGGATATAAGTCCTCTTCGATACATCTTCTCAATTTTATCAACAGTTTCATCAGCATCTTTTAATAATCCTTTTTTAGCTTCTGGAACTTGCATATCAGAAGTAGCAACAGTAATTGCTCCGATTGTTGAATAATGATATCCCTTAGCCTTTATTTTATCTAGCATCTTAGAAGTTTCTGAAGGACCATGTTTTAAGTAACATTTATCTATAATACTACCAAGATTCTTTTTACTTACCAAGAAGTCTATCTCAAATTTCAATTCATTGCCAGGAATACTTCTATCAATAAACCCTAAATCCTGAGGTATCGTTTCATTAAATATTAATTTTCCAGGTGTAGTTTCTATAATAGAAGTTATACTAACACCATTAACTACTCCAAACATCTTAACCTTAATTTTAGCATGAATATCAATCTGCTTTACTGAATAAGCCATTATTACTTCATCAGGTGAAGAAAATGCTCTCCCTTCGCCCTTTGCACCATCTTTATCAATAGTTAAATAATAAGCACCTAAAACCATATCTTGAGTAGGTACACAAACTGGTTTACCATCAGACGGTTTCATGATATTATGTGCAGCAAGCATTAAGAACCTTGCTTCAGCTTGAGCTTCAACAGATAGAGGCACATGTACAGCCATTTGATCTCCGTCAAAGTCAGCGTTATAAGCCGTACATACAAGCGGATGTAGTTTAATTGCTCTGCCTTCTACAAGAACAGGTTGAAAAGCTTGAATTCCTAGTCTATGAAGTGTAGGCGCACGATTTAATAATACTGGATGGTCGGCTATTACTTCTTCAAGTACATCCCATACTTGAGGCATAACCCTCTCTACCATTCTCTTAGCACTCTTAATATTATGAGCTACTCCGCTCCCAACTAGTTTTTTCATAACAAAAGGCTTAAATAATTCTAAAGCCATTTCTTTTGGAAGACCACATTGATACATTTGCAGGTCTGGTCCAACAACTATAACTGATCGACCAGAGTAATCAACACGTTTTCCAAGTAAGTTTTGTCTGAATCTTCCTTGTTTTCCTTTTAACATGTCAGATAGAGATTTTAAAGGTCTATTTCCTGGTCCTGTAACTGGCCTTCCTCTTCTTCCATTATCGATTAATGCATCTACAGCTTCTTGAAGCATTCTTTTTTCATTTCTAACAATTATGTCTGGAGCCCCTAAATCTAGAAGCTTTTTCAACCTATTGTTCCTATTTATTACCCTTCTATATAAATCATTTAAATCAGAAGTAGCAAATCTTCCTCCATCTAATTGTACCATTGGTCTTAAATCAGGAGGGATTACTGGTATTACATCAATTATAATCCATTCAGGTTTATTTTTGGATTTTCTAAATGATTCTGATACATCCAGTCTTCTTATGCTTCTAATTCTTTTTTGTCCTGTGCTAGTTTTTAAGTCTTCTTTTAGTTCCTTAGATAATTCTTCTAAGTTTATATCTTGTAGAAGTACTTTTACAGATTCTGCACCCATACCAGCAACGAAACTATCAGTACCAAACTTATCTATAGCTTCTCTATATTCTTTTTCACTAAGAATTTGCTTTTTAAGTAGTGATGTTTCTTTTGGATCTAATACTACATAAGATGCAAAATAAAGAATCTTTTCTAGAGATCTAGGAGACATATCCAAAATAAGTCCCATACGAGATGGTATTCCTTTAAAATACCAAATGTGAGATACTGGGGCAGCAAGTTCAATATGCCCCATTCTTTCACGTCTTACTTTTGATTTCGTAACTTCAACACCACATCTATCACAAACAATTCCCTTATATCTTACTCTCTTATATTTTCCACAGTGACATTCCCAATCTTTAATTGGGCCAAATATTCTTTCACAAAATAGTCCATCTCTTTCAGGCTTTAAAGTTCTATAGTTTATAGTCTCAGGTTTTTTTACTTCACCCTTTGACCATTCTCTGATTTGCTCTGGTGATGCTAATCCTATTTGAATAGCATCAAAATTATTAAATTCAAACAAGGGTACATCCTCCCTTCATATTAATGTTCATCATTAAAGTCATTTAATTCTAAATCCTCACCAAATTCTTCTACCGGTATATCATCGTAATTTATATCAATGTCTACATCTTCATCTTCATCGATAAGTTCAACGTACTCTTCCGTTGGCGATTCAGGAATTATGTCCTCTGATCCTTCAATGTTAACATTTAAATTTAATTCTTCCATTTCATCATCAACTGATTCTTTCAGTTTAATTTCTTCTAATTCGTCTGTAAGAACTTTAACGTTTAGACACAACGCCTGTAATTCTTTTATAAGAACTTTGAAGGATTCCGGAACACCTGGCTCTGGAATATTTTCACCTTTTACTATCGCTTCATAAGTTTTAACTCTACCTACAACATCATCAGACTTAACTGTTAAGATCTCTTGCAATGTATGAGCTGACCCATAAGCTTCTAGTGCCCAAACTTCCATCTCTCCAAATCTTTGGCCACCAAACTGTGCTTTACCACCTAATGGTTGCTGAGTTACTAGAGAATATGGCCCTGTAGATCTAGCATGTATTTTGTCATCTACCAAATGATGTAACTTTAAGATATACATATATCCAACTGTAACTCTGCTGTCAAATGCTTCTCCTGTTCTTCCATCATATAAATCAGTTTTTCCATCTGCATCATATCCTGCCTTTTGTAAGCAAGCTTCAATTTCTTCCTCAAGAGCACCATCAAATACTGGGGTGGCAATATGCCATCCTAATTCACTAGCTGCCCATCCTAAATGAACTTCTAATACCTGGCCTATGTTCATACGCGAAGGAACTCCTAGTGGATTTAAACATATTTGCAGGGGTCTTCCATCAGGTAAAAACGGCATATCTTCCATTGGTAATACTCTAGAGATAACCCCTTTATTACCATGTCTTCCTGCCATTTTATCGCCTACGGAGATTTTTCTCTTCTGAGCGATATAACATCTAACTAATTCATTTACACCTGGTGGAAGTTCATCACCATTTTCCCTAGTGAAGACTTTTACGTCAACTATTATTCCTGCTTCACCATGCGGCACTCTAAGTGATGTATCTCTTACTTCTCTTGCTTTTTCTCCAAATATTGCTCTTAATAATCTTTCCTCTGCGGTAAGTTCTGTTTCTCCCTTAGGGGTTACTTTTCCCACTAGGATATCTCCAGATCTTATCTCAGCACCTATTCTTATTATTCCGCCCTCATCTATGTCTTTAAGTGCCTCTTCTCCAACATTAGGAATATCTCTAGTTATTTCTTCTGGTCCCAGCTTAGTATCTCTTGCTTCTGATTCGTATTCTTCAATATGAACCGAAGTAAATATATCATCCCGAACAAGTTCTTCCGATATTAACATTGCATCCTCGTAGTTATAACCTTCCCAAGTTACAAACCCAATACAGATATTCTTACCTAACGCTATTTCTCCAAGGTCTGTTGAAGGGCCATCTGCTAAAACAGTATTCACATCAACTATTTCACCTTTATTAACTATAGGTTTTTGGTTTATACACGTACCTTGATTGGATCTTTTGAACTTAAGAATTTTATAAACATCTAATTCATTATCTGAATTTCTTCTTACCCTAATTTCATTGGCACTTACATACTCGACTACACCTGCATTCTTAGCTTTCGGAAGAACACCAGAGTCTACTGCTGCTCTGTATTCTATTCCTGTGCCAACAAATGGCGCTTGTGATTTAAGTAGTGGTACTGCCTGACGTTGCATGTTAGAACCCATTAGAGCCCTGCTGGCATCGTCATTTTCAAGGAACGGGATCATTGCTGTAGCAACAGAAACTATCTGCCTTGGGGATATATCCATAAGATCTACTTCATTTTTTGGAACAATCATTACTTCTTGCCTAGCTCTTACAGATATTTTTTCATCTACAAAAGTACCATCTTCACTAATTAGTTCACTAGCCTGTGCTACCAGGTATGCATCTTCTTCATCTGCAGTCATATAAATGATTTCATTTGTAACTACAGATGTTTTCTTATCTACAACCCTATAAGGTGTTTCAATAAACCCATATTCATTCACTTTAGCGTAACTTGCAAGAGAATTAATAAGTCCTATATTGGGTCCTTCTGGTGTTTCTATAGGGCACATTCTACCGTAATGAGAGTAATGAACGTCTCTAACCTCAAATCCAGCTCTCTCTCTTGAAAGCCCACCAGGTCCTAGTGCAGATAATCTTCTTTTATTTGTAAGCTCTGATAATGGATTTGTTTGATCCATGAACTGAGATAGTTGTGAACTTCCAAAAAATTCTTTTATAGCTGCAGCTACTGGCCTTATGTTTATTAGTGCTTGAGGCGTTATTCCCTCTTGGTCTTGAATTGTCATTCTTTCTTTTACAACTCTTTCCATTCTTGATAAGCCTATTCTAAATTGATTCTGCAAAAGTTCTCCTACAGATCTTATTCTTCTGTTTCCTAAATGATCAATATCATCAATATAACCGATATCGTAAGTTAGTCCTAACTCGTAGCTCACTGTAGCATACATATCATCTTTAATTATATGTTTTGGTATTAATCTTGTTTTGTTAATTTTTATTTGCTCTTTAATTGATTCTTCATCACTGAAATTATCTAATATCTCTTTTAATGTTGGATAATGAACCATTTCCCTAATATTAAGGTCAGATATATCAAAGTTAACTACTTTATTAAGGTTAACAAAGTGATTTCCAATGACTCTTAGTACTTTATCCTCTACTTGAAGATCTACTACATTTATTCCTAAATTTTGAATCATTAGAGCAGTTTCCCTGTCTATTTTCTGATCTTTTTCAACAATAACTTCACCCGTTATAGGGTTAACAATATTCTCAGCAGCAATTTGGTTTGCAATTCGATGGTTAACTGATAACTTCTTATTGAACTTATATCTACCAACTCTTGACAAATCATATCTTTTTGCATCAAAGAATAAGGAATCTATAAGAGATACGGCACTATCTACAGTAGGTGGTTCACCAGGTCTTAATCTCTTATATATTTCTATTAAAGCTTCTTCTCTTGTTTTTGTATTATCTTTTTCTATTGTAGCTTTTAATCTTTCTTCTTCACCTAACAACTCATGTAAGTCTAAATCACTACCATTATCCATCATAGCTCTAGCTAAAACACTTATAGGTAGTTTTCTAGTCTTATCAATTCTAATATATACTATCTCATTAGAATCTGTTTCATACTCAAGCCATGCTCCTCGGTTTGGAATTACTGTTGCAGAATAAAGTTTTTTACCCGTCTTATCCACAGAATAATTGTAGTAAACTCCTGGTGATCTAACCAATTGACTTACTATAACTCTTTCTGCTCCATTGATTACAAATGTACCTTGTGGTGTCATAAGGGGGAAATCTCCCATAAAGACTTCTTGCTCTTTGATTTCACCAGTTTCATTGTTACGCAATCTAACCTTGACTTTTAAAGGCGCAGCGTATGTTGTATCTCTTTCCTTACATTGCTCTTCAGTATATTTAATATTGTCTGTATCAAGTTTGTATCCTACAAACTCTAGAACAAGATTTCCCGTATAGTCTTGGATAGGATTTATATCGTCAAAAACCTCTTGAAGCCCTTCCTTCAAAAACCAATCATAAGAGTCTAACTGTATCTCAATTAAATTTGGCATATCAGTTACTTCACTTATTTTCGAAAAACTCATTCTTGTTCTTTTACCTAATTGAACAGGATGTACCATCAGCTTTCACCCCTTGTATAAACTAAAATAACCAAAAACACACTTTCCCCTAGGACATTATGCTTTTGGATTCACATATTCATCATGTTATTATAACCATTATTGTCAATTTAATTCACATTAACCAGTAATTGCATTTTTTTATTGCAATACTACTAATTTCCAGTGCATTACGCTATATTATCATAGTTACAATTCTATGTCAACATAACATTTTAAAAAAGGGCACTCTTATCTAAAAGTACCCTGTTCTATAATAAAATTATTTTATCTCTGCTCCGCCGCCAACTTCTTCAATTTTAGCTTTTAATGCTTCTGCATCAACTTTACTTATAGCTTCTTTAATTGTTTTAGGCGCTCCATCAACTATATCTTTAGCTTCTTTGAGTCCTAGTCCAGTTATTTCTCTAACAACTTTAATAACTTTAATTTTGCTTGCACCTGCACTAGTTAAAATTACGTCGAATTCAGTTTTTTCTTCAACAGCAACTGCAGCAGCTCCTGCAGCTGCAACTGGTGCAGAAGCACTTACGCCAAATTCCTCTTCGCAAGCTTTTACTAATTCATTTAATTCTAAAACACTCATATCTTTTATACCTTGGATAATTTCTTCTCTTGTCATTATAAATGCACCTCCGAATTTTTTTCATATATATTTTTTGTATTGCCTTATATGAAAGGCTCAATTGACTTTTAAAAAGTCATAATTTGAATCAATTAAAATTATTATGTATGTATATCAGCCAGTTATTCTTGAGCTGATTCCTTTTGCTCTTTAATTGAGTTCAATAAATATGCAAGATTTGATAATGGAGCCTTGAAGCTTCCAAGTAATTTTGCAATAAGAACATCTCTTGGTGGTATTGATGCAAGCTCATTAACTTGAGCACCATCTAATATTTCACCTTGAATTATAGCTGCTTTAAGCTCTAGTTTTTTATGAGTTTTTGAAAATTCATTTAAAACTCTAGCTGCAACAGTTGGTTCTTCATATCCAAAAGCCATTGAAACAGCACCTTGTAGGTGAGTTACTATACCTTCAATTCCTAATTCTTTAGCCGCTAGAATAACTAAAGTGTTTTTGTAAACTTTATATTCTACTCCAGCTTCTCTAAGGTTCTTTCTTAGTTCTGTATCCTCTTCTACATTCAGTCCTTGATATTTACTAAGTACTACTCCTTGAGCTTTTTCTAATTTCTCTTTTATTTCAGCTACTTTTGCTTCTTTTAATTGTCTATTATTGCTTAACACTGTGTATCCACCTCCTCACAGTTTTCAACTGCTTTATAAAAAATTAAGTCTCTCCGCAGACGCGAAGAGACCTAATATACGTACATAAGTACATTTATTGGTATCCTCGGTAGGTATGTTGTCTTTTACGCTTTCGCACCTACTATCTACGGAATAATTTTTATTTTACCTTAAAAATTGTATCATGTTTAATTTGATTTGTCAATACTAGTCTAATACTTTAGATTGATTAACTTTTATTCCAGGTCCCATAGTACTTGAAACTGATACTGATTTTAAGTATTGTCCTTTAGCTGCTGAAGGTTTAGCTTTAACTACTGCTTCCATTAAAGCATGGAAATTTTCAACTAATTTCACAGCCCCAAAAGATGCTTTTCCAAGTGGTACGTGAACTATAGAAGTTTTATCAACTCTATACTCAACTTTACCAGCTTTGATTTCAGCTATTGCTTTAGAAACATCAAATGTAACTGTTCCTGATTTTGGATTCGGCATTAATCCCTTAGGTCCAAGTACTCTACCTAATTTACCTACAACACCCATCATATCTGGAGTAGCAACAACTATATCAAAACCGAACCAATTTTCCTTTTGGATCTTATCAACTAATTCATCAGTTCCAACAAAATCAGCGCCAGCAAGTTCTGCTTCTTTAGCTTTTTCACCTTTAGCGAAAACTAAAACTCTAACTGTTTTACCTGTACCATGAGGAAGCACTACTGCACCTCTAACCTGTTGGTCTGCATGTCTTGGATCAACACCAAGGCTTACAGCAAGTTCTATAGTTTCATCGAATTTAGCCTTAGATGTTTTCACCACAAGATCCATAGCTTCTGTTGGTGTATATAAAGCGTTCTTGTCTACAAGTTTAGCACTCTCTATGTAATTTTTACCCATATTAGTATCCTCCTTCGTGGTAATAACGGTTTTTGCCTCCCACGTAATTAATTAAAATTATTCTTCTACAACTATTCCCATACTTCTTGCTGTTCCAGCTATCATACTCATAGCTGCTTCAATAGATGCCGCATTTAAGTCTGGCATTTTGATTTCTGCTATTTCTCTTACTTTAGCTTTAGAAACTGTAGCAATTTTGGTTTTGTTTGGAACACCAGAACCGCTTTCTAACCCAACTGCTTTCTTTAATAGTATAGCTGCTGGTGGAGTTTTCAGTATAAAACTAAAAGATCTATCTTGATATACTGTTATTACTACTGGTATTATCATACCAGCTTGATCAGACGTTTTTGCATTGAATTCTTTACAGAATCCCATGATATTAACACCGTGTTGTCCAAGTGCAGGACCAACTGGTGGTGCTGGGGTAGCTTTTCCTGCAGGAAGTTGAAGTTTTATCATTCCTGTTATTTTCTTAGCCATGAGTTTATACCTCCTATATTGTGGTAAAGCGGATTAAAAATCCTCCCACTTACTAAAACTTTCGTTTTATTAAGTTCCTATTCTAATTTTTGTATTTGATTGAATTCTAGTTCAACAGGGGTTTCTCTGCCAAACATATTTATAAGTGCTTTAACTTTTTGCTTATCCAAATTAATTTCTTGTATTAAAGCAACAAACCCTTCTAACGGTCCAAATGTTACCTGGATGTTCTCACCTATTTCGTAGTCAACAACTATAGTTTTTTCTGCTATACCCATAGTTCTAACTTCTTCTTCAGTAAGGGCAACCGGCTTAGATCCTGGTCCTACAAATCCCGTTACACCTCTAGTGTTTCTAACTATATACCAAGATTCATCTGTCATAAGCATCTTAACCATTACATATCCCGGAAATACTTTTTTAAAAACTATTTTCTTTTTTCCATCCTTTACTTCAACTACTTCTTCCATAGGCACTTGAATATCGTGCACGAATTCCTCAAGATTTCTATTTTCGATCGCTTTTTCGAGGTTGACTTTAACTTTATTTTCATAACCAGAATATGTATGTACAACATACCATTTAGCCTTATCTGCCATAGCTCAAGGGGTGGATTATTCCGTCCCCTACCTCCTTCCTTTACCTTATTTAAAGATTAGTTTATAGAGGTTCTGAAAACCATAATCCAATAAACCTACATAGATTACAAAAAGAAAAGAAAAACCTGCCACTGCAATAGATGACTTTTTAATATCTTTTTTTGAAGGCCATGTTATTCTTTTCGCTTCTGATTTAAGTTCCCTGAAAAACTTAACTATTCCCTTTTGGTTTGATTTTTCTTTTACTTTCACATCAACAGCCAATTTATTCACATCCCCCACCGTTTCGTGTTTTATGCTGTATTACTTTGTCTCTTTATGAAGTGTATGTTTGTGGCAGAACTTACAGTATTTCTTCATTTCAATTCTATCTGGGTTATTTTTTTTGTTTTTCATTGTATTGTAATTTCTCTGTTTGCAATCAGTACAAGCTAAAGTTACTTTTACTCTCACAATCTACACCTCCCGGTTTTCCATCTATTTAAGAAAGCTCATGCATATTAAACACTACGCCATCTTTAGCATTTTTTATTTACTTAAACAATTTATCACAACTTAATACATATGTCAATGGATTAGTTAAATGGAATTTTCTTCTTTTAACTATTTAACTATTGAAGTAACAACTCCTGATCCTACCGTTCTTCCGCCTTCTCTGATTGCGAATCTTAATCCTTCATCCATTGCTACTTGAGTGATTAATTCAACATTCATGTCTATGTGGTCTCCTGGCATTACCATTTCCATTCCATCTGGTAACTTGATTGATCCAGTTACATCA
>NZ_JAENWL010000170.1 GCF_016650095.1 Clostridium sp.
ATGAAGATTCCATTATTGAGATTGTAGAAAATAAAATACAAATTAAAAAACTCTATAGTAAGATAAATTTAGCTTTGATGGATAGGGAAAAAATAATAATTCAAATGCGATATGGATTAATTGACGGGAAACCTCGGACTCAAAGGGAGATTGCATTGATCCTGGGAATTTCTAGGTCCTATGTTTCTAGGATTGAAAAGAGAGCATTAAAGAAGCTTTATAAGGAGTTAAATTATAATAATAAAAATAGGTTAACTAGTCCTAATAAATTATGATAGACGGTAAAAAGAATAAAAAAGGAGAATTTTATAATTTTGTCGAATATTATAAAACAAATGAATTAATTTTATTTTTACTAAAGAAAACAAAATTTCTACATCAAGATGTGAGAAATGGAGCCAGAGATTGAAAATGGTAATAACATACTAAAAATTTAAGCTCATTAGCCATAGATATTTGGGAGCTTCATTAAAGAACAGGGGGACAAATAATGATATCGCTTAGTGAATTACTAGAAAATACCACAGAACAAAATGCATCAGATTTGCACCTAACAGTTGGATCAGTACCAGTTATTAGAGTTAATGGTCATCTAATACAAGTAGGAAAAGATAAATTAACACCAGCAGATACGGAAAAATACGCAAGAGAAATTTTAGAAAACTCTTATGAAGAATACTATGAAAATGGGGAAATTGATACTTCTTACTCTATTTACGGCCTTGGAAGATTTAGAGTTAATGTTTATAAACAAAGAGGAAGCGATACTATAGCTATTAGAGTAGTTGCACTAAAAATACCTACGCTTAAACAACTTGAGTTTCCTGAGGTTGTTAGGGCACTTACTACAAAGCAAAGAGGGCTAGTTTTAGTAACGGGGCCTACAGGCAGTGGTAAAAGTACTACTCTAGCGGCTATGGTTAATGAAATTAATTCTACTAGAGCATGTAATATAATAACTCTGGAGGACCCTATTGAGTATTTGCATAAACATAACAAATCCATTATTAATCAAAGAGAAATTGGGAAAGATAGTAAAAATTATAAAAATGCTTTAAGAGCTATACTTAGAGAAGATCCAGATGTTATATTAGTAGGCGAAATGAGAGATCTTGAGACGATTTCCATTGCTATAACTGCAGCTGAAACTGGTCATTTGGTTTTCTCTACTTTACATACTATAGGTGCAGCCAAAACTGTAGATAGAATAGTGGATGTATTTCCTCCACATCAGCAGCAACAAATCAAAGTTCAATTAGCTGCAGTAATGCAGGGAATAGTTTCTCAACAATTAATACCTAAAATTAATGACGTAGGCAGAGTGGCGGCTCTTGAGATAATGATATCAACTCCAGCAATTCAAAACCTTATCCGCGAAGGGAAAACTCATCAATTACAATCCTGCGTTCAAACTGGAGGGAAATATGGCATGAAAACCATGGATATGTCAATTGCAGAGTTATATAAAAAAGCTATTATATCTAAAGATGAAGCAATGACTTACTGCGTTGACAATGAAATGATGATAAGAATGTTATCTCTTTAGTTAATAATAAATAAGCAAATAGGCTAAAAGTAATATAAATTATTGCTTTTAGCTTTAATTTGTTTGTGCTTAAATGCGAAATACTCTAAGTAACTTTGCATTTTTTATATATTGCTACTATACTGAGGTTACAATAAAAAATTAACTTTTTAAATCATTAAATTAATTATATATCAGAAGAAAAGTATCAGATTAAATAAGTTGGAGATTACATCTTCTTTTGAAGCTGTTAGTATTGTATAATTAGATATAGGGATTTAAGATAGTTACTAATTAGAAATTAAATTTATATATATCCACAAATATACAATAAAATGTAACCTTGTTTTAATTAAATTTAAATTTTTAATTAATATTTTAAAAAAATTAATTAAATAAGAGGAAAATTTATTCTTATGTTGAATATATACACTTAAGGTTTCTCGTGCAGAGGGGGGGATAGACTTAATGAATAAACAAATAGTAGGAATTGATTTGGGATCATCAAAAATATGCGGAGCAGTTGGTAAAATTAGTAGTAATGGAAAACTTCAGATTATAGGCATTACATCAGTGGTATGTAGTGGTTTAAATAAATCAGTTGTAATAGATATTGATAGTACAGCTGAAGCTATAAAACAATGTGTCACACAATTAGAACGTATGACAGATACACAGATCAGTGAGGCTTATATATCACTACCTGGAGGTATTTGTGAACTAGTAAGAAATACAGGGATGATTGCGATATCTTCTGAAGATAGAGAAATTAAACAAAGTGATGTGGATAGGGTAATTGAAGCAGCTAAACTTATCTCAGTTCCTCTCGATAAAGAAATAGTAGGGGTAGAGCCTGAACAATATATCGTTGATGGATATGACAATATCAAAGACCCTATAGGAATGAGTGGAGTAAGGCTCGAAGTTGAAGGACAAGTAGTCATGGCACAATCCACAGTAGTTAGTAATTTACTGAAAAGTGTGAAGCGAGCTGGAATTAAAGTTAATGGTATAGTACTTCAGCCATCAGCAATCTCTGAGGCAGTGCTTCGAAAAGAAGAGAAGGATATGGGAATAGCACTAGTAGATGTTGGAGCACAGACTATTGATATCTCTATTTACAAGAGTGGAAAATTAAAATACACTTCTATTATTCAATTAGGTGGAGATAATATAACCAATGATATATCAGTTTGTCTTAAAGTTCCTTTTAGTGAAGGTGAAAGATTAAAACTTAAATATGGAAGCCTAATTAAAGGCAAAGGAGACGATACCTCAAAAATTAGGGTTAAAGATTCTTATGATACTTTAATGGAAATTGATAACAATTTATTAGTAGATATAATTCATGCTAGAGTAGAAGAGTTATTATATTTAATTGAAAAAAACTTATCAAGTAGTGGATTTTATAAAGAAACTTCTGGTGTCGTGATAGTTGGTGGAGGTATCTCGTTATTTAGGGGCACTAATGAGCTAAGTAAAGAGATATTAGCTAAGTCAGTGAGAATAGGTTCACCAGAGTATGTAGGAGCAGCTAGCCCTATATATGTTACGGCAGTGGGCATAGTTTTGCAAGTTGTTAGTAAACTTAAAACTAGTAATAGTTCATTAGAAGAATTAGATGAACATTCGTATGATAACAAACAGTCAAAAAATAAAAATATAAAAGGGGAAAATGGATTTGCATCAAAGGTTAAAGGTTTTTTTGCAGATTTTTTCTAAAGAGGAGGTAGTGTTGTGCTAGATTTTGATGTTGATGTTCAAGAATTTGCTCAGATTAAAGTAATTGGGTGTGGAGGCGGAGGAAACAATGCTATAAACAGAATGATTAATGAGGGACTTAAAAACGTGGAATTTATAGCTATAAATACAGATAAACAAGCTTTAATTCTTTCTCATGCGGTTCAAAAAATTCAAATTGGAGATAAATTAACTAAGGGGCTAGGAGCAGGTGCCAATCCAGAAATTGGTATGAAAGCGGCAGAAGAAAGTAGAGATGAAATTTCCCAAGCTATAAAAGGGGCAGATATGGTATTTATTACTGCAGGTATGGGTGGCGGTACAGGTACTGGGGCAGCACCTGTTGTTGCAGAAATTGCTAAATCTATGGGAATACTTACTGTAGGAGTTGTAACAAAACCATTTCCTTTTGAAGGCAGAAAAAGAATGATTAATGCTGAAATAGGGATAAAAACCCTTAAAGAAACAGTGGATACTTTAGTAACAATACCAAATGAAAGACTATTAACCATGGTAGATAAGAAAACTACATTAATGGATTCTTTCAAGATGGCTGATGATGTATTAAGACAAGGTATACAAGGTATATCTGATTTAATTACAATACCAGGTCTTGTAAATCTAGATTTTGCAGATGTGAGGACAATTATGCTTGCTAAAGGCCTTGCACATATGGGTGTTGGTAGTGCGTCAGGCGATAATAGAGCTCAAGAAGCAGCAAAACAAGCTATTTCAAGTCCGCTATTGGAAACTTCTATAGTTGGGGCTACTGGTGTGCTTTTAAATATTACTGGTGGAATGGACTTAGGCTTACTTGAAATAAATGAAGCCGCGGAAATTGTACAAGGAGCAGCTGACCCAGATGCTAATATTATATTTGGTGCAGTTATTGATGAAAATTTAAAGGATGAAATAAGAATAACAGTTATTGCAACTGGTTTTGAGAATGATAAAGTAATGAACAATAAAAATGTTCTAAAGTCCAAAGTAAAAGAAACAGTTAATCCTATTGAAGAAGTGGCGTACACTAAAGAGTATGAAGAAGCAGATTTAGAAATTCCAGCTTTTTTAAGAAGACAAAATAAATAAATGTAAGCTTGCCTAATAAATAAAGTGCCTTTTGGCACTTTATTTGCGTTTAAAACAATTTTAATTATTAATAGGATCCATATGCCTTACGATTTGTTGGGCGAGGGTCCTTTTTTTATTATTTATGTACTAAACCATTACCTCTGATTTGCAACATGGAATAATATGAGAATTAGTGACGTTTTATAGAAGAATAAATTTATAATAATGTGGTAAAAAATGACAAATTTTTGCTTGCATAAGATATATAATAATTTAAAGGAGGAGGGACAAGTGATAGTATATATAGATGTTCTTATATTGGTAAATTTTATAGTTAATCTATTCATATTACATGTTACTGTTCAAACATTAAGAAAAAGAATAAATTTCATGTGGATGTGCCTTTCAAGTTTTGTAGGGAGCTTATATGTTTTAACGGTAGTGTACCCAAAGTTAAAATACTTGTCATATTTACCTTTTAAAATATTAATTGTCATTGCCATGATTTTAATTGTTTTTAGAGAAAAAAATATTATATTCAATATTAAAGCTTCATTAGTTTTTATATTATATTCAATTCTTTTAGCTGGAATGTGCTTATTTATTCAAATGAATAATAGTGAAGAAATGTCGTTCAATGTTATAATAATAAATTTCCCTTATGAAAAGTTACTACTTTCACTGATGATAATTTATATTTTAATATATAGGATCATAATTTTTATAGGAGATAGAAAGAAGATATCAACACTTATATATACTGTTGATATAATAAATAAAAGTTATAAAAAAACTATAAAGGCATTTTTAGATACAGGAAATGAGCTTCGCGAGCCTGTTACTAATTTACCGGTATTGATCGTTGAGCGGGATAGTTTAAGTGAGGTAATGCTTGAAAAAAATAATACCTACCTCATTCCATATACTGTAGTAAATGGGACTAATGGTAGACTTATAGGGTTTAAACCAGAGTGCATTAATATTCATATCGATAAAAAAAACATTGAAACAAGAGATGTAATTATAGCTTTTTGTGAATATAAATTAAGCAAAGAAAATGACTATAATGGGCTTATGTCTAGAGGTATACTCATTTAATAGGTAAAATGCTAGTAATTATTATGTAATTATTATGTAATAATATAAATAAGGAGGCTATTATGTTTAATTTTAAAGTATTGTTAAACAAGTTGATTGTTAAATTTAAAGTATTTTCAAATAATTTGTTTTATATAGGGGGGAATGATGCACTACCGCCTCCTTTAACTAAGGATGAAGAGTATGCGTTAGTAACAAAGCTCGATACGGGAGATAAAAATGTGAGAGCTACCTTAATTGAAAGAAATTTAAGGTTAGTAGTATATATAGCAAGGAAATTTGAAAATACAGGTGTAAATGTTGAAGATTTAATTTCTGTAGGAACCATAGGACTTATAAAAGCAGTTAATACATTTGATCCTGAAAAACAAATTAAATTAGCTACATATGCTTCAAGATGTATTGAAAATGAAATTTTAATGTATCTTAGGCGAAACAGTAAAATTAAAACTGAAATTTCTTTTTATGAGCCTCTAAATGTTGACTGGGACGGTAATGAATTATTGCTATCTGACATTCTTGGTACGGACAATGATGTGGTTTACAATATAATTGAAGAGGATGTAGATAAACAATTACTTTGGCTTGCAATGCAACATTTAAATTCAAGAGAAAAAGAAATTGTACAATTAAGATTTGGTTTAAATGGAGCTATAGAAAAAACACAAAAAGAAGTTGCTGATATACTCGGAATATCTCAATCTTATATTTCAAGACTTGAAAAAAGAATTATAAAAAGGTTGAAAAAAGAAATTAATAAAATGGTGTAAGGTTGTCTGTAGTATAAAAAATAAATCAATGAAGTCCATTGATAATTTCGATATAAGTTTAAATGTTAGATTTTCAACGTATGCAGTTCCTATGATAATTGGCGAAATAAGAAGATACCTTAGAGATACTAACTCTATAAGAGTTAGTAGGTCACTACGGGATATTGCCTATAGAGCATTGCAAGTAAGAGATAGATTGGTTAATGAGAACAATAAAGAACCAACAGTAACTCAAATAGCAAAAGAACTAGAATTGCCTAGAGAAGATGTAGTATTTGCACTAGATGCGTTGCAAGATCGTGTCTTTATTTGAATCAATTTATCATGATGGTGGAGATGCGATTTATGTAATGGATCAAATAAGTGATACTAAAAACTTAGATGATACTTGGCTTGAAAATATAACAATTAAGGAAGCAATGAAAAATTTAAATGGTAGAGAAAAGCTAATTTTAAATTTAAGGTTCTTCGATGGAAGAACTCAAATGGAAGTAGCTGATGAAATAGGCATATCCCAAGCACAGGTGTCAAGACTAGAAAAAACTGCATTAAAGCACATGAGAAAGTATGTATAGGGTCCTTTAGGTGGGCCATTTTTTTGAACCAATTTTAGGATATGATATTATGTGTATTTAAATAAGGGATGTTCAAATAAAAAATATTCTAATTAAAATAATATTTTTAATTACTAATGAATATAAATAATATAAAGTGTAATGCATTTATAAAATATACTAGCATAGGGGGTAATAAAATGGAAAGCCTAATGTACGCATTAAATAATTTAAGACAGATGGAAATTATAGACATAACCTCAGGTTCAAAAATGGGTTATATAAAGGATTTAAGAGTTGATTGTGATGAAAATAGAATTGTTTCGATTCTAATGCCAACTCAGAAGTCATCTTGGTTCAATAAAAATAATAGCATTGAGATACCTTGGGAGAAAGTAAAAAAAATTGGTGTGGATGTTATTCTCATAGACGGCAGTGATGTAAACATGGGAAATGATGAGTAAGGTACATTCAAGTAAATAACATGTCGGTGTACTTGTTATTTATTTTTATGTCCCTAACCTATTTTAATTTATAATAAAAAGTGTATAATGTTAGTATATTTGATAAGTATACTAGAAAAAGGGCGTGAATAGCATTGAAGTGTCCATATTGCAGTTGTGAAGAAAGTAAAGTGGTTGACTCTAGGTCAACAGAGGATAATATTGCAACTAGGCGAAGGCGGGAGTGCCTAAGTTGTTTTAAACGATATACCACATATGAGAAAGTTGAAGATA
>NZ_JAENWL010000413.1 GCF_016650095.1 Clostridium sp.
ATCAAAATCAGATCCACCTTTTCCTCCACCCATTGGAAGTCCAGTTAAAGAATTTTTTAATGTTTGCTCAAATGCTAAAAATTTAACGATTCCAATATAAACTGATGGATGGAATCTTAATCCGCCTTTAAAAGGTCCTATGCTTCCGTTAAATTGTATTTTAAAACCACGATTTACCTGAGTTGCACCTGCATCATCTACCCATGGTACTCTAAACATTATTTGTCTTTCTGGTTCACAGAATCTTTCTAAAAGATTTTCTTCAATATATTCTGGGTGTTTATCTA
Source organism: Clostridium sp. (assembly GCF_016650095.1). GTDB lineage: Bacteria > Bacillota > Clostridia > Clostridiales > Clostridiaceae > Clostridium_AD. Next base: position 288 of record NZ_JAENWL010000413.1, read on the forward strand.
AAACTGGTGCTAAAGATCCTAATACCTCTTCAACTGTTTGTAAAAATTCAGGTTCATTAGAATTTCTTTTTTTTACATTTGCTATCACTTGTTCAATATAACTTTTTGTTTCCATAATATATTACCTCCTAAAATTTAACTGAATTAAATTTAAATACCGTGGCAGTGGTTTCAAATTTAATTTTAGTTTTTAAATAACCTTAATACTTTGCACTTAAATACTTAATTTAATACTATATTTTGCGAAGGACAAATTATTTTTTAACTCATATTGTAATCTAAGTCTTTGTTTAATGAATTAAACTATTTAAAATGATTAAACCATTATTGTTGCATTCATTAATAATTGAATTTACTTCATTACCTATCAATCATCTCTTGCTTTGATAAGGGCACATAGTTATTCACTAAAATCTGTTAAAAGTCACATTTAAATCTTGTTTTATATTCTTGAATTAATTCTTCTCTAAAGTTTGGATGAGCAATATTTATCAGTGCTTTGGCCCTATCCTTTAAATTTTTACCCTTAAGCTGGGCAATTCCATATTCTGTGATTACATAATTCACATCGTTTCTACCAGTGGTAACTGCTGAGCCTTCAGCAAGCAGTGGTACAATTTTAGAAATCTTTCCTTTTGATGCTGTTGACGCCATTGCCATAATAGATTTACCGTCTTTGCTCATATTTGAACCTCGTACAAAGTCTACCTGACCACCGACACCACTTATCTGTTTTAATCCAATACTTTCTGAAGCTACTTGTCCCATTAGGTCCACTTGTACACAAGAATTTATTGATACCATCTTAAAATTCTTCATAATTACCGTTGGGTCATTTACATAATCTACAGAATGCATCTCCACCATTGGATTATTGTTAGCAAAATCGTATAGCCTTTGAGTTCCCATAAGGAAAGTTACTACCATTTTCCCTGGATGAGTCGTCTTAGACTTATTCGTTACAACTCCAGCTTCAACTAGCTCAACTACTCCGTCTGAAATCATTTCTGAATGTATACCTAAGTCTTTTTTGTCTCTTAAAAATAGAAGTACCGCATCTGGAATAGCTCCTATTCCAAGTTGAAGTGTAGAACCATCTTCAACCAAAGATGCACAATGCTCTCCAATAGCTTTTTCAATATCTCCAATTCTAGGAGGTTGAAGCTCTATTATTTGATGACTGACTTCTACAATATAATCAATTTCAGAAACATGTATAAAAGAATCTCCCATTGTTCTTGGCATTTTATTATTTACTTCTGCAATTACTATTTTTGCACATTCTGCTGCGGGCTTTGTGTAATCAACAGATACACCGAAACTACAATAGCCATGTTCATCTGGAGCTGAAACTTGAATAAGTGCTACATCAATTGGTAGCGGTCCTTTAAAAAGACTTGGAACTTCATAAAAATAGCAAGGTGTAAAATCAGCTCTTCCTGAACTTACTGCCTCTCTTGTATTTCCACCTACAAATAATGAGTTATGTCTAAAATGTTTTTCCATGCCTGGCTTTGTATATTCACCTTGGCCCATTGCCACCATGTGTACGATTTCAACATTTTCATAAGCTCCACTATTAGCTACCATTGCAGCTATAAGATCTGTTGGTTCCCCACAAGCATGTCCTGTTACCACTCTGTTTCCAGACTTTATATTTGTCACTGCTTGCTCAGCGGTAACAACCTTTGATTTATAAATTTCTTCTAAGTTCATATCAATCACTCTCCTTAATAACGAAACTTTTATTTTATCTATAATATTAATTAATTTAATACTATCGCGTTCACTAGTTATATATATTTTTTCATATTTAGCTTCAAGATTTTGGTGACAAGCACAAGCACTAGTACATCCACATAAAATAACAACTACATCATAAATGAGTCCTTCCTTTGCCGTTTCAATACTATCACCAATACCAATATTTTTTTTTAATCTTGATACTGCATCTGCTCTATCATAAGTTGGATTACAACCTCCACAATATTTAATACCAATTATCATTATCTTATTCTTTACCCTTATTTAAAATTTTTCTTGCTTGGTCTAATAACTCTTTACTAACTTCATTTATTAGTATTACCTTTTTAATGCTAGGTATTTCCTCTTTAAGTGTAACTTCAACCAAATCTTCAACAGTATACTTTGCAGATAGACATCCTTTACATTCGCCCAAAAGCTTAACTTTTACTATTCCATTGTCATAGCTAACGAGTTCAATATTTCCGTAGTGTTCTGCGAGTTTTGGTCTAACCTTTACTTCAAGTATTTTTTCAATTTCAGCAAACATTTCGTCACCCCATTCTTTCAAATATATATTGGGTTAGCAAACTCAATATATATTTAGGTATTTCATATTGTGAAAGAAGTACGAAACACCTAAATTATTCCTTACCATTTTATGCTAATGATTATTTTCTCGTCGTGGCTGCAACTAAATGTTCTGCCGATGTCACTATTTTTTCATCATCTATTCTAGCAATCACTTTTGCTAAAGCTTTTTTATGAGCTAAATTACTTTGTCTTGCTATCATTATTCTTTGTGCCTGTGGTGAGCCTGCACCATGCATTGATTCTGTTCTATAACCAACTGCAGCTGTTCCAAGTGACATGTTTTCTATTAAT
>NZ_JAENWL010000097.1 GCF_016650095.1 Clostridium sp.
CAAAACGCAATTATATCAGCACGAAGACATGATATGTTGGGAGCGACTTTGTATTTAGTTGGCAAAGAAGTAAGCAGTGGTGAATTAGTTGAAAAGGCATCTCCGTGCTCCTTATGCAAGAGATTTATAATTAATTCAGGTATAGAGAAGGTAATAATTAGAGAAAGTAAATTACAATACAAGATTGTATTTGTAGAAGAATGGATAGAAAATGATGACTCACTTCAAGGTGATGGGGGATATTAATTTAGCACAGAAGTAATGGACAGCTGTTAAAGGGATGATTAAACAGAACTGAAAGTGATGATTTAACAGCATTGAAAATGATGATTTAACAGCATTGAAAATGATGATTTAACAGCATTGAAAATGATGATTAACCTATATTTATCAAATAAACACTATTTTTGTGAAAGAAAGGTTTTTTTATGAGTAAGATTTATATGTTAGCAATAATTACAGCTTTAATTTCTAATATAATTACTCCTTTAGTTAGGAAATTTGCAATAAGGGTTAACGCCATTGATATTCCCAAAGATGAAAGACGAGTTCATAGCAAACCAATTCCAGTTATGGGGGGGCTTGCTATATATATAGCTTTTGTTTTAGGTACAATTTTATATAATGGCATTTTAACAACATCCCAGCTAGGTATAATTATTGGGGCAACTATAATTGTTATAGGTGGCATAATAGATGATATTAAAGATTTAAGTCCTAAATACAAGCTTCTAATACAAGTCTTAGCGGCAGTGTGTCTTTTAGTATCAGGTGTAAAAATAACGATTCTAACTAATCCTTTTAGAGAATTTTATCCTTATTTAAATATAGGATGGATTTGTATTCCTGTGACAATAATATGGATTGTAGGTGTGACTAATGCTTTTAATCTAATAGACGGATTAGACGGACTCGCAGCAGGTATAGCATTCATATCATCTGTTACTTTAATGATAGTTTCTATACTTAATGGAAGATTGGAAGCTGCATTTTTAACTGCTGTTCTAAGTGGTGCGATTTTAGGCTTTTTACCATATAATTTCAACCCAGCTTCTATTTTTATGGGAGATACAGGTTCTCAATTACTAGGGTTTCTTTTAGCAGCCATTTCAATTGAAGGGACTATTAAGTCTGCAACCGCATTTATAATTGCAGTACCAATTTTAGCTTTTGGATTACCTATTTATGATACCCTTTTCGCTATGATTAGAAGGAAAGTTCATGGGAAATCTATTATGCAAGCCGATAAAGGTCATTTGCACCATCGGCTTATGGATATGGGTCTCAGTCAAAAGCAAGCAGTTATTATTATGTATTTTATAAGTGCTGTTCTAGGTGGAATTGCAATTATAGCAATGAACTTGAGCAATCAAAGAGCATATTTTTTGTTAGCCTTGGTGATAGTTATAACAGTTGTAATAGCTTGGAAATATGGTATTTTTGATCAAAAGGATTGATTTGTATTTTTGACATTAATAATTACCAACTAACATGTGGTTATAAAGAATCAGATTGTATTAAATTGAAATAGGAGGGTATATGGTGAAAAATATCAAAGTTATAATAATATTTGGTACAAGACCAGAGGCTATAAAAATGGCACCTCTAGTTAAGGAATTAGATAAAACGCCTCAGATACAATGTATTGTATGTGTCACTGCCCAGCATAGAGAAATATTAGATCAAGTTCTGAAATTTTTCAGCATTACACCTAAATATGATTTAAACATAATGAAAGCAAAACAAAGCTTAACAGGTATAACATGCTCTGTGATTACGGGACTCGAAGAAATATTTGAAAAAGAACAACCGGATATGGTACTAGTACATGGAGATACTACAACAACTTTTGCTACATCCCTTGCAGCTTTTTATAGGAAAATACCTGTTGGTCATGTCGAAGCCGGACTTAGAACTCATAATAAGTTTTTTCCTTACCCAGAGGAAATGAATAGAAAATTAACTGGGGCATTAGCAGATTTACATTTTGCACCTACGACTACCTCTAAAGAAAATCTATTAAAAGAGGGAGTAGGGGATAGTGCAATTTTTGTTACAGGAAATACGGTTATAGATGCTATGAAATATACAATTAAAGAGGAGTATATTTTTGAGAATCGTGCGCTAAACGCAATTGACTATAAAAATAAAAAAGTTATAATGGTTACGGCTCATAGAAGAGAAAATTGGGGAAGTGGAATTGAAAATATATGTAAAGCTTTGAAGATGGTCGCGAGCGAGAATAAAGATGTAGAAATATTATATCTAGTTCATCCAAATCCAGTAGTTAAAGATATGGTGCACGGCATTTTAGGAGGAGTGGATAGAATACATTTGCTACAACCTATAGACACCAGTGAGATGCATAATCTAATGAAAAAATGTTACCTCATAATGACTGATTCAGGAGGAATTCAAGAAGAGGCTCCTCATTTGGGTAAACCAGTTTTAGTTCTTAGGGATGTAACGGAGAGGGTAGAGGCAGAGAATGCTGGCACAGTAAAGCTAGTTGGAACGAATATAGACAAAATTGTATTGAATGCTAATAAGCTTCTACGAGATCTGGGCGAGTATAGCCACATGAGTAAATCTATTAATCCTTATGGTGATGGTAATGCTTCTACTAGAATAGTAGATGCACTATTAAATTATTTTAATGAAGATAAAATATAAAAGATATTATTAATATTGCTGAAAATAGGTCTAAGAACATAAAAATAAATTCTTGGATTTATTTTTTTTGACTTTACATAAATAAAACAGAATAAAATAAAAGTTTATAAAGTGAAAAAATCATATGCTTATGCAATAAAATAAAGGATTTCAATGTATTGATTATCATGATATGAGGTATTTAAAAGCCTATACCTATTAAAATAACCAGAATACGATGTATATTTTCAGTGATAAATGATAAAAATAATATAGATTCTAAAAATATTATTAAAATTTTTGAATTAATATGAAATATATATTGCAATTGTTTGAAAAATATGAAAAATTAAAAAGGCGATATATTTAATTATAGAGTTTTTGTAACTGTTTAACTAAATAAAATTAATGTTGAAAAGTTAATAGAGGATAATAAAACCACTAATATTATAATACATGGTAAAATATTGTGAATATTATGAATATTGAGATAAATAGAATAATTGAATAATGGACTTGTGAATTATTTGTTAACTTGTAATACATATTAAATGAGAGATATACAGAAGAAACATGAGATTATCATTGAAAAATAGACTCATAGCCTTCTATATTTGCCTAAAACGACGAATTTTCGATTTTATTTATGAAAAGTTGTGGACTATAATTTAAAATGTTATTAGATGGTGAGGAGAACGATTAAGTGAATAATGATTTTAAGATTATGTTTAAGAAGATTGTTATATATGATTTCTTTATTTCTGTGATTTTTACTGCAATGATTTATTTTATAGCTAAATCATATGCATTATTTTTTTTATTAGGGCTAATAATAGCATTAATAAGTTTTTATATTAATGGTATTACTGCAGAGTATTCTCTCAACAATAAAAATGGTAAAAGTACAATGATAATGATGGTAGGACTTTTCATAAGAATTTTTTTGGTTAGTATCATTGGTTTTATTGTTGGAAGAAATAATATATTCATTATAATCGCATATATATTCGGATATAGTTCGCAGTTTATATCTTTAGTGTATTATGGATTAAATAGTAAAAACATTCAAGGGAAGTGATTTAATGGGAAATATAGAGCCGTTTTTTAATATTAAATTCTTTGGATACAATATTGGAATTGCACAAAGTATACTTGTTCAGTGGGTTATAATAGCTTTAGTATCAATTCTATGCTTTTTCTTTACAAGGAACTTAAAAATAATTCCGAACAAGAAACAGAATATAATAGAAATAGTTATGGAATCTATAAACAAACTTGTTAAAGATAATATGGGAGAAGACTATATGGATTTTGTACCATTTATAGGAACAATTGCAATTTTTTTAGTTTTTATGAATCTTACTGGACTTATAGGTGTTAAGCCTCCAACTGCAGATTATAGTGTTTCATTAGCACTATCATTAATAACTTTCTTTGTTGTTCAATGGTTTGCCATTAAAAAAATAGGTCTAGGCCACTATTTTAAAGGATATACTGAGCCATATGCCTTTATATTACCTATTAATTTAATAGAGAGAGTAATGCTACCAGTTTCACTAAGTTTCCGATTATTTGGAAACATGACTGCAGCTGTTGTGATAATGGAGTTGCTATATAGAAGTTTGGGAAGTTTGAATGGGTTTGCTCAACTGATTATCCCAATACCACTACATTTTTATTTCGATTTGTTTGATGGAATTATTCAAATGGTTATTTTTGTTATGTTGACAATGGTTAATATAAAAGTTATCGCGGAACACTAAATTTGATTTTAAAAATTTAAGGAGGAATATTTTATGGATTCAGCAGCATTAATTACAGGACTTTCGGCAATAGGTGCAGGACTTGCAGCAATAGGATGTATAGGAGGAGGAATAGGGACAGGTAATGCTGCGGCTAAAGCTGTAGAGGGTGTAGCAAGACAACCGGAAGCTAGAGGATCAATCATCAGTACATTAGTTATAGGTGCTGCATTCTCAGAAGCTACATCTATTTATGCATTTTTGATTGCACTAATTTTAGTATTTAAGTAATATGGCGTTGCTTGAAAATGAACAATTAAAAGCTAAGCCTGAAAGGGGGCTTTAACAGATAATGAACTTGAACTTTAGTATACCTACAATTGTATTTACTTGGATAAATCTTTTCGTATTATTTTTTATTGTAAAACACTTTCTTAGTAAGCCTGTAAATAAGATAATGGATGATAGGCAAAATGGGATTAATGTGTCTATTAAGAAAGCTAAGGATGATGAAGAAAAAGCGGAAGCTTTAAGAAAAGAAAAAGAATTATTATTGCATGAGTCAAGGAAAAAAGGAAGAGAGATAGTAGAGCAATATAAAGTAAATGCCCAAAATGTTTCTAAAGAGATTATTAGCGAAGCAAAAAAAGAATCAACAATAATTATGGACAGAGGTAGACTAGAAATTGAAAGAGAAAAGGAAAAAGCGGAAAGTGAAATTAAAAAACAGGTTATAGATTTATCTTTAATCTTGTCTGAAAAAGCTCTTGAAAAGCATATTGATGAAAAAGAACATAGAAGATTGATTGAGGATTTTATTTCTAAGGTAGGTAGTTAAAATGTATGAACAATTAGATAGAAGGTATGCACTAGCACTATATACAGTTGCTGAGGAAAAAGGTAAAGTAGAGGAATATTTAAATGACTTGCGAGAAATTGTTTCACTTATGAAGAATGACGCTGAGTTTCTAAAAGTTATTAAACATCCACAAATAAGTACTAAAAGAAAAAAGAAGATGTTTATTAATATTTTCAAGGGTAGTATTGATGAAGATCTTTTATCTTTTCTACTTATTCTTATAGAAAAAGATAGAATATTGTTTACTGAAGAAAAACTCAAAGAGATGGAAAAAATTCACTTAGAACGCAATAATATTTTGTCGGTTGAGGTTAAAACAGTAATACCACTTATGGAAACTGAACGAGAGAACTTACGCATAAAATTACAAACTATGTATGATAAAAAAATTATATTTGTTGAAAAAATAGATGAAAAAGTTATAGGTGGAGTATATATAAAGGTTGGCGATGACGTCATTGATGGTACGATAAAAAATGATTTAGAGGAAATGAAGAAATTAATGTTTAAATAGGAATAGAGGTGAGTTTATGAATATAAAACCGGAAGAAATAACATCTATAATAAAGAAAGAAATAGAAAGATATGAAAAGACAATTGATACTGTTGACTCAGGCACCATAATTCAAATAGGTGATGGGATTGCAAGAGTGTACGGTCTAGATGAATGCATGGAAGGGGAGCTTTTAGAGTTCCCTAATGGAATATTTGGTATGGCACTAAATTTAGAACAAGATAATGTAGGATGTGTGCTTTTAGGACCTGAAAAAGGTATTAAAGAAGGGGATATAGTAAAAAGAACTTGTAAATTGGTAGAAGTTCCTGTAGGGGAAGCATTAATAGGAAGAGTTGTAAATGCTTTAGGTGTACCAATAGATGGTAAAGGCCCAGTTAACACTACAGAGACAAGACCAGTAGAAGTAGAAGCACCTGGAGTTATTTCCAGGCAATCAGTTAAAGAACCACTTCAAACGGGAGTAAAAGCAATAGACTCTATGGTACCAATTGGAAGAGGACAAAGAGAACTTATAATTGGGGATAGGCAGACAGGTAAGACAGCATTAACTATTGATACTATATTAAATCAAAAGGGCAAAGATGTTATATGCATATATGTAGCCATAGGTCAAAAGCAATCTACAGTTGCACATATTGTTAACACATTATCTGAAATGGGCGCGCTTGATTATACAATAGTTGTAGCGTCGACAGCTTCTCATTCAGCTCCATTACAGTATTTAGCACCCTATGCTGGATGTAGCATGGGAGAACATTTTATGAATAATGGTAAGAATGTATTAATAGTATATGATGATTTATCGAAACATGCGGTGGCTTATAGAGCTATGTCTCTATTGCTTCGTAGACCGCCAGGCAGAGAAGCTTATCCAGGAGATGTATTTTATATTCATTCGAGGCTACTCGAAAGAGCTGCAAAACTTTCTGATAAATTAGGTGGAGGATCATTAACTGCACTTCCGATAATAGAAACACTTGCAGGTGATGTCACTTCTTATATACCAACTAATGTTATTTCTATAACTGATGGTCAAATATTTCTTGAGGCTGAATTGTTCCACTCAGGACAAAGACCTGCTGTTAATGCTGGAATATCAGTATCAAGGGTTGGGGGAAATGCTCAAATAAAAGCAATGAAACAAGTTACAAGAACTTTAAGACTAGAACTTGCTCAATATAGGGAGCTATCAGCTTTTGCTCAATTTGGTACTGATCTCGATAAAGATGCGAAAATGAGACTAGAAAAGGGCAAAAGATTAATTGAAATATTAAAGCAAAATCAGTATATGCCAGTACCAGTAGAGAAACAAGTTATGGTCTTCTTTGTGGGAGCAAATAACTATCTTATTGATATTCCAGTACATCAAGTAACAAGATTTGAGAAAGAATTTTTAGAGTACATGGATACACACCATAGAGAAATAGGTAAATTAATAGCAGATAATCAGGAATTGGATGATAAAATAAAGCAACAACTTATTGAAGCTATAGAGGAGTTTAAAAAGATATTCACAGTTGAAAAATAATAATGACATTTCAGAATGAGATCTTTAGTTAAGCACCTTTAAGTGCCAATTTATAGCAACTTTGATTGGATTTACAGCACCTAAGGTGATGATTAATCAGCCTTACTAATATATTTATTAAGGCTAAAGAGAGGTGAGACATGTCAGGTACAGGGCTTGTTACAATTAAACGGAGAATAAAATCCATAACAAATACTAAGAAAATTACTAAAGCCATGGGACTCGTTGCCACATCTAAATATAAAAAAATGAAGGGTAAACTGGATATTAATAATAATTATATATTCAAGCTGGATGAAACTATTAAGCAAGTTGAAGATAATTATGAAGATGATAGTATCTATACAAAAGGAAATAGTAGTAGCAAAATAATGTATATTGTAGTGACTTCAGATTCAGGTCTTTGTGGTGGATTTAATTTGTCAGTAATAAATGCACTGAAAGAAAGATTAAAGAGCAATAATGTAGATTATAACGTAATTGTTGTAGGCGGAAAAGGAAGAAATCTATGTAAGAAGTTTAATATTGAAACTGTGGCTGAATATGTTGAAATTCCCGATATGCCCTCACAAGATGAAGCTTATACAATAATTAATCATGCACTTAGCATGTATACAAGTGAAGATGTAGGTGAAGTTCACATTGTTTATAAAAAACTTATTTCAGTATTGAAAAATGAAGTTGAAATTGAAAAATTACTTCCGCTAAACTTCGATACGGAGGGGAATGGAAGTAAAAAGTATGTGGATATAAAGGCGATAGATGAAAAAGCAATGTTTGAACTTGTTTCATTATTTTCAAGTGGCAAAATGTTAAATTCTATGCTACATTCGAAAGTTAGTGAGAATAGGGCAAGAATGGAGTCTATGGGTTCAGCTACAAATAATGCTGATGATTTACTTGAAAAGCTTAATTTAAAATATAATAGGCTTAGACAAAGTGCAATTACACAAGAGATATCTGAAATAGTAGGAGGTGCAGAGGCTCAAAAATAGAAAGGAGAGGAAATAATGCCAGGACATATAGGAAAAGTCGTTCAAGTAATAGGGCCAGTTATAGACATAAAGTTTGACTCGGACAGTCTCCCTAATATTTACAACAGTATTGAAATCCAGATGCAAGACAGAGTACTTGTAGCTGAGGTTGAGCAACATATTGGTGATGATATTGTAAGGACAGTAGCTATGGAAAGCACATCAGGTTTAAGGCGTGGACTTGAGGCCGTTGATACGGGGAATCCAATATCGGTCCCAGTTGGAAATATTGTACTAGGAAGGTTATTTAATGTCCTTGGAAAGCCTATGGATGAAATGGGAGAGGTTAAGGCAGAAAAATATATGCCTATTCACAGGTTAGCTCCAACATTTGAAGAGCAGTCTGTTGAACCGGAAGTGTTTGAAACAGGTATTAAGGTAATAGACTTAATAGCACCATATCAAAAGGGCGGGAAAATTGGTCTTTTTGGTGGTGCTGGAGTCGGCAAAACTGTCCTTATTCAAGAACTTATGAATAATATTGCAATAGAACATGGTGGGCTTTCAGTATTTACTGGAGTTGGTGAGAGAACTAGAGAAGGTAATGATCTTTATAATGAGATGAAAGAGTCAGGAGTTATAGAAAAGACTGCTTTAGTTTTTGGTCAAATGAATGAACCCCCCGGTGCTAGAATGAGAGTTGCGTTAACCGGTCTTACCATGTGTGAGCATTTTAGAGATCAGGGTAAAGATGTATTGTTATTTATTGATAATATATTTAGATTTACACAAGCAGGGTCAGAGGTGTCTGCACTTCTCGGAAGAATACCAAGTGCCGTTGGGTATCAACCAACACTTGCGACGGAAATGGGCGCATTACAAGAGAGAATTACATCTACAAAACAAGGGGCTATTACATCTGTTCAGGCGGTATATGTGCCAGCAGATGACTTAACGGACCCTGCACCAGCTGCCACATTCAACCATCTTGATGGTACTGTAGTACTTTCTAGAGGAATAGTTGAACTTGGTATTTATCCAGCAGTAGACCCGCTAGAGTCCACTTCGACAATGCTCGATCCTAGAATAGTTGGTCAAGAGCACTATGATGTTACATTAAGGGTTATTCATATCCTTGAAAGATATAAAGAACTTCAAGATATTATTGCAATACTCGGAATGGAGGAGTTGTCTGAAGAAGATAAAACGGTAGTGCTAAGAGCGAGAAAGGTACAAAGATTTTTATCTCAACCATTTACTGTAGCTGAGCAATTTACTGGAATGAAAGGTAAATTTGTGAAAGTAAAAGAAACGGTAAGGGGATTTAAAGAAATTCTCGAAGGAAAGCACGATAAATTACCGGAGGCTGCTTTTATGTTTGTTGGTTCAATAGAAGAGGCAGTAGAAAAAGCAAAAACTATGGCTAGTGAATAAGTCATATTTAGAAAATAACTAGCCATTATGCTAGTTTATTTTATTTAAGATTAGTAAAAAGAACTGGTAATTTAAGAATATGTGAATAGAAAGGTCGGCGTTTTTATATGAAAAACCATATAAAGCTCACTATCCTTACTCCAGAAAAGGAGTTTTATAGTGGAGAAATTCTGAGTTTGAACACGGAGAGTGATAAAGGTAGATTTGGTATTCTTGCGAACCATGTTCCTATGATAGTTCCATTAAAACCAACGGTGACAACATTTACACTGGTAAATGGTGAAAAGTTAAAAGCATTTACATCATCGGGTGTTTTAAGAGTGCAATTAGGTGAAGTAGAAATGCTATGCGGCGCCTGTGAATGGCCAGAGAATATAGATGCCGCAAGAGCAAGGAAGGCAAAAGAAAAAGCAGAAGAAGAATTGGCTCATAATGATGGCGTGGGTTATATAAGAACAGAGAATGCTGTTTTGAGAGCAATTATGCGGCTTAAGACAAAAGGTTAGACATTATAAAATGGGGATATTAATTTATCACCATTTTTTTTTGCTTAAAAATCAAATAGATTGATTTGGTCAAAGGTTTTAGAATTACCTTCTGAAATGTCGTTAAATTCTTTTAAGCACGTTTTTACTGAAATTAGATATATTAATAATATAAAGATTATGTATATTTTAAATATCAATTTTACATACCCCCTACCTATATAATAAATCAAATAGCCCTCTTCACACTTGTGCTGGGGGATCATTTAATAAATAAAAGTCTATTAATTAAATCATTATTTAAAGAATAAAAAGATAAATTATGGTCAAGAATTTAATTATATTGAAGAATTTAATTA
>NZ_JAENWL010000103.1 GCF_016650095.1 Clostridium sp.
GCTTGGATATTCTTTTAATATAAAATCAAAATATGCGAAAATGCTATAAGTTTACCTTGGTATGATTATTATTTTTTTTGATATATGCAAAAACCACACCTTTTTCTTTTCTTAAATCTATTAATTCATTATTTGTTTCAGTACACCAAGATTTAATATTCTCATAAAAACCAAGATCAGAAGATGTTACTTTTAATATTTGACCCTCCTTTAACTTATCTACACTAGTTTTAACTTGAACTAATGGGCCTGGACAACATAGTCCACATGCATCGAGGAATTTATCATAATTATCATAGTTTTTATCTGCTGTTTCTTTTATAACTTGAGTATCAGGAACAATTTTATCTGAGACTCCAGCTTCATTTGGCTTAAAATTTGAACTTAAAACTGATTTATACCCTCCAGTTAAGTTTTTAACCTTAAATTCCTTTTGGGATAAAATTCTAGCAGCTACATAACCTCTAAGTCCTACTTGGCAATATTCAATAATTTCTTTGTTTGCGTCTAGTTCACCAATTCTTTCGCGTAGACTATCTACTGGAATATTTATAGCACCCTCAATATGTCCTGTATTATACTCTATTTCTGTACGAACATCTATTACTGTTGTATTTTCTCTATCATAAGCCATAAACTCATCTGTGGTTAATACATCCATTCTTCCTGATAACACATTTTGAGCAACGAATCCTGCCATATTTACTGGATCCTTAGCTGATGAGAAAGGTGGTGCATAGCAAAGCTCAAGTTCTGTTAAATCATCAACTGTTCCTCCTAGCCTTATGACTGTAGCAATTACATCTATTCTCTTATCTACTCCATCATAACCCACACCTTGAGCTCCAAGTATTTTACCTTCGTTATTAAAAATAAGTTTTAAGGTCATTGGGAGAGAATCGGGATAGTAAGAAGCATGAGATGCCGGATGAACAAATATAACTTTATGAGCAATGTTAAGCCTTGTTAAAGTTCGTTCATTATTACCTGTACATGCTGCTGTTAACCCAAATACTTTTATAATTGAAGTGCCCTGAGTCCCCTTGTAAGTAGTGTTTAAACCAGCTATATTATCCGCTGCTATTCTACCTTGTTTATTTGCAGGACCGGCGAGAGGTATTGCAGTATTTGTTTTGTTTATAAAGTCTATAACTTCAATAACATCACCTACTGCAAATACTCCCTCTGCGCTAGTTTGCATTTTATCATTTACTAATACATGCCCCCTTGCACCTAGTTTAATACCAGCTGATTTTATAAATCCTGTATCAGGGAATACTCCTATTGCCAATATAATAATATCAGCGCTTAATTTTGCCCCACTATTCAAAGTTATTTCAACATTATTTTCAGTATCTTTGAAAGATTTCACTCCATCATTTAAAATTATTTCTATACCGTTATCTTGAACTTCCTTTTCAATGGATAAGACGATATCTGTGTCAAAAGGAGCCATTAGGTGAGGGGCTGCTTCCACTAAAGTAACATCAAGGCCTCTTTCCTTTAAGTTTTCAGCCATTTCGACGCCAACAAAACCTCCACCAATAACTACAGCACTTTTAATACCCTTTTTATCTACAGAAGCTTTTATATTATCTGTATCTGGTATATTTCTTAAAGTAAATATTCTTTCGCTGTTTATACCTTCTATATTAGGTTTAATTGCTTTTGCTCCTGGTGATAAAACTAAATAATCATAGCTTTCTTCATAAGTGCCGCGAGCCTTACTATTAACTGTTACAACCTTTTTTCTTGTATCAATGGAAACTACTTCACTGTTGATACGTACATCTAAATTAAATCTTTCTTTCATACTCTCTGGTGTTTGTACTAAAAGTTTATCTCTCTCCTTTATTACTTCGCCGATATAATAAGGTAGTCCACAATTTGCAAAAGAAATGTATTCATCTCTTTCAAACATAATTATTTCTGCATCTTCATCTAGTCTTCTAAGTCTGGCCGCTGCTGAAGCTCCACCAGCTACACCGCCTACGATCAATATTTTTTTTATCATATATATTCCCCCTATTTTTATACTTAATTTATTAACTCAATATTAAAATTGAATTTATTAACTTTATTATTCTTTCATCTTTAATTTTATAGTTAACTTCAAGGCCGTTCCGCCTACCTTCTATTACACCGGCATATCTTAACTTCTGAAGATGTTGTGATACTGTGGATTGAGGAATCTTTAAACAAGTCTGCATATGAGAAACATTACACTCGCCTTGGTTCAATATACTTTTTACTATGCACAACCTAATAGGATGTGCCAAAACTTTTAATATTTCCGTAATTTCACTGTATTTAATATACTCTGTATCCATAGATTTCCTCTCTCCTGAATTTTCATCTAAGCATTACATTGCTACATTGTATCTCCAAGAAGATATTCCCCTACTTAGATGAAAAATATTTTTAAACGAATTGTTTAATAAAGTATCAACCGCTCTTGGGCTTCTTCCACCGGATGCACAATAAACAAGTACTGGTTTATCTTTATATTTAGAAAGTTCAGCGATCATCATAGGTAGAACCTGAACTGGGATAAGCTTTGCTCCTGGAATGTGTCCACCATCGTATTCCTCTTTAGTTCTTACGTCTAGTATAATAAATTCACTATCATTATTTATAAGTTTATAAGCCTCTTCTGCGCTAACATTTTTAATATTTGAATTAAACATATTTTATTCCTCCTTGGAAAACATTATTTATAATTTTAGTATGGTTTTGTATATCGTTATATCTTAATATTACGTTATAGTAATATAATAACACATATGAAATAAAAAGCAATAGAAATATTAAATTTTATTAATATTATTTTTAACTTAAAAAAAAGCACACGATTGTTATTCGTGTACCACCATTTTACCATTCCTGTCTAAGTTTTCCAATGATTGCAGAAAGTGAGCCCCTTGCTATTATTCTATGCTAATAAATCATCTGCAACTCTATATTTGGGATCTTCAATGATATTAACTTCTACTATTCCATCTGCATTTTTTAATAATTGATAACATTCCATACTCAAATGTCTTAGATGAAGCTTTTTATCTGCATTTTTATATTTTTCAGTTAACATGTTTAAAGCTTCTATACCCGTATGGTCGAATACCTTAGCATTTTTAAAATCAATAATAACTTCCTCTGTATCATTTTGAATATCAAAAGCATCTACAAAATCTCTAGCTGAAGCAAAAAATACTACTCCTCTTATATGATATTCTTTAATTCCATCCTTATTAACACTAGAATCAATATCTATGCTTTTTCCTTTTTTCCAAGCAAAAACAAGAGCTGATACTATAACTCCAACAGCTACAGCTATTGCTAAGTCTGTAAATACGGTAACAATTGAAACTGTAGCTATAACAAAGGCATCAGTCATAGGTATATTTTTCATAATTCTAAAACTTGCCCATTCGAAGGTTCCTATTACCACCATAAACATTACACCTGTTAATGCTGCTATTGGAATCATTTCTATAAGACTAGATCCAAATAATATAAATACTAGTAAGAATATAGCCGCTGATATGCCTGATAACCTTCTACGACCACCAGACGTAATATTAATCATACTTTGCCCGATCATGGCACAACCACCCATTCCACCAAATAAACCTGTTACTATGTTAGCCAAACCTTGACCTATACATTCTTTATTCCCGCGTCCTCTTGTATCAGTCATTTCATCTATGCATGTTAATGTCATTAAAGATTCAATTAGTCCAACTGAAGCGAAAACTATTGAGTAAGGTAATATTATTTTAAGACTTTCTAAATTTATTGGTACATTAGGCAGTCCAAATTTGGGTAACCCTCCACCAACTTTAGCTACATCACCAACTAATTTTGTTTCTATTCCTAAGATATTTACTATTAAATATATAACTATAATAGCTACTAAAGGTGATGGTATTGATTTAGTTAATTTAGGTAAGAACTTAATTATTACCATAGTTAATAGTACGAGTCCAATCATAGTGAAAAGTTGAGTTCCTACCATCCACTGTAAAGTTCCATTAATATCTTTCACCTTAAATTGACCTAATTGCGCTATAAAAATAATAATTGCTAAGCCATTAACAAACCCTAGCATTACTGGTTTAGGCATAAATCTAACGAATTTACCCAATTTAAGTAAGCCTACTATAATTTGAATAATTCCCATTAAAATTACAGCAAAAAATAAATATTCTACTCCATTCTCAGACACAAGTTCTATCATAACAACAGCTAGTGCACCAGTTGCTCCTGATATCATACCAGGTCTCCCCCCAAAAATCGATGTAATTAGTCCTACTATGAAAGCAGCATGAAGCCCTACTAAAGGATTAACTCCAGCTACTAACGCAAACACTATAGCCTCTGGAACTAATGCTAACGCCACGGTAAGCCCGCATAATATTTCGGTTTTGTAATCAATTTTTTCATTTGTATTTCTTTTCAATATCATGTAAGTCCTCCATTTTTAAATTCAGTTTTAATTCTGAAATTTTACTCTATATTCTATAACCTAAGTTATTATATACTATATATTATAAACAATCAATTTAAATGTAATTGGCTATAAAGCGCTTTAATCACTTGTAATCGGTTTAAATGCTTAAATATTTTTGCGCAAATAAGACATTTTACCAGTGATTTCTAGCAGATGTATTCCCTTCTGTTTTCTTTTTTAAATTAAGAAAATCTAACATTCTTTTAAAATGCTAGATTTAAAACCTATATGCTTGCTTAAAAACATTATTTTTATCTAAAGATAATTAATTACATCAATAGAATCATCTACAACAGATAAATTTTTAATTCTTTTTACTATTAATCCTAATGATTATTTGTTGGATTAGTAAAATATACAAATCCACCGCCAAGAGTTGTCGTATTGTACCATAATTCAAAATCAATTCTTTTAATAATCCCTTCATCCAAAATGTTTACGAATGAGTTTCTTCCATCCTCTTCGTATTCAAGCGAAATTATTGTGACCCAATGCCATGGTTCAAGGTTTTTAAGTTGACCATTACATAGATTTAAAAATGCTATAGGAACATCTTTTAGTAGTGCTTCTTCCAAAAAAATTAATATCTTATTTAATTCGGGACGATTAGCCTTATCTTCGGGTAAGTCACAAAATGCATATTCAAGATTCAACCCTTTTGACTTAGCATAAGAAAGTACATTTTCATAAAATATTTTAGTTGTTGGTATACCTTCTGTTGTCGGGGTAACATACTTCCATATTTCTTCCATTAATGGTAAACAGGTCTCTTTGCTTATGGAACTCTGCTCTAATTCGAATGTATCTCTGGTATGATTCATATAACGGATAATATTAGATGCTGCACAAGGGCCACATCCCGAAAGACGCTGCCACTCTGTAGCATAACACTCTTGGTGGTAGCCATAATATGTCTTAGCTGTAATTTCATCTATTAGCTTAAACAAATTTGGATTAGACAGTGATTTTGTTTTCATATATTTCACCTCACTTATAAAGTCAAATTATTATTAATTCTTCTTATTTGTGTCTACCGATAAATAGAAGTTTTAAAACTACTATCATTATATCACTATATTTAGATATTACGATATATATTTTTCATTATAAGGCCCTATAATTAGGACCTTATTCTAATCTATTAATTTAGCTTGATTATAAATACTTCTTAATTTCATCAGCTGATGGAACTCTTCCCATTATCTTCACTTTTTCATCTACTACTAGTGCAGGTGTCTTCATAACTCCATATGCCATAATTTTTTTAAAATCAGTAACTTTTTCTATAGTTGCCTCGACACCTAACTCTTCAACTGCCTTTCTTGTGTTTTCCTCCAATTTTTTGCAATTAGCACATCCTGAACCTAAAACTTTAATTATCATAATATTTTCCTCCTTTAAATTTTATATTTATTATATAAATATAAATGAAAATGCATTAAATAGATATCCAATTATAATTATACCAGTTGCAACTATAGCAACAAATATAGCTAATAATTTAGGTTTAACAA
The DNA here is from genome assembly GCF_016650095.1 of Clostridium sp. Classification (GTDB taxonomy): domain Bacteria; phylum Bacillota; class Clostridia; order Clostridiales; family Clostridiaceae; genus Clostridium_AD. Next base: position 6,025 of record NZ_JAENWL010000103.1, read on the forward strand.
CTTTACTAAGCATAATTATTGATGGAAGTGAAAGAGCAGTTACTGCCATCATAAAGGATAATACTGTACCAATTCCTACACCTTTTCCAAATAATGCTTCTGCTATTGGTAATGTGCCGAATATGTCAGCATACATTGGTATACCTACGGCAGTAGCAAGTAATACTGCAAAAGGATTATTACTTCCAATTACATTTTCTATTATAGATTGAGGTATCCAATTGTGAATGGCAGCACCAATACCAACACCGATTAAAACATATAGCCAAACCTTACGAGCTATATCCTTAACTTGTTCTTTTGAATAAGATATTCGCTCACTTCTTGTAAGTTCAATTACTTCTGCATCCACATTTTCTATTTCTTTTACATAACCTTCTATATATTTTTCAAGTCCTAATCTATCAATAATAGTTCCACCAATAACTGCCAAAATTAGTCCTACTACAACATATGCTATAGCAATCTTAGCTCCAAAGAAAGACATTAAAATTAATAATGATGCCAAATCTACGAGTGGCGAAGATATAAGGAAAGAAAAAGTTATTCCCAGTGGAAGTCCTGCTGAGGTAAATCCTATAAAAATTGGAATACTAGAGCAACTGCAAAACGGTGTAATTGTTCCAAGTAATGCCCCTAGTATATTTCCCTTAATCCCCTTAATGTTTCCAAGTATTTTTTTTGTTCTTTCCGGTGGAAAATAACTTTGAATATATGATATGAGAAAAATCAACACCGATAACAGAATAAATATTTTTATAGTGTCATAGATGAAAAAATGTACGCTGCCACCTAATCTTTCCGTAATTGGCAATCCAAATACATTTTCTACAAGCCCTCGAATAAGATCTGAAAGCCAAGTCATTTTTAAAAGCGCGTTATTGAGCCAAGAAAATATTTGTGTTATTAGATTCATCATAATCACCCGCCTGTATAATATTTTTTATTTTTTTCTATGAAATTAAGTATCATCTTCGATGCTGAAATATCGTTAATCATTAGGATTACATTTGTTTTTTAACATTTCCGCGTATTCATCACCCTTTTTAAGGATTTTCAAATCCCTTTGTATTGTAACGTAATTTTCAGAATTTAAGATTATTTTCTCTAATATCTCTTTAAGAATCTCATTATCCCTATCTATGTAATAGTATATAAATTGTTCTTGCCTTTCATCTTTTACAAAGCCCATATCGCGAAGTTTGCCTAAGTGCTTTGATATCTTGGGTTGACCTTCTTCTAATATTCCTTGAATCTGGCATACACAGAGTTTTTTATGATATAATAAGACTAAAATTCTAAGTCTTGTTTCATCAGAGAGCACTTTAAATAAATTCATTAGTTTTTCCATTTATTTCACATCCTTTAAATTAAGTAATATCGCTTGTATATATCCATATGGGTATATAGGTATAGTATTCCTAAACTAACTATTTGTCAACTATTTGGCATGACTTCTTAAAATAAAAAGACTAACAAATTTAGTCCTTTTTCGATTCATTATTACATTTTGCAAAAAAGCACTTGAAGAATTCAACGAAACAAGATATTATTTACTTTAGAATCACTTTAGAAGGACTTTATTAAAACATTGTATCAATATTGTAAATATATATAGAGGGCGGGATTAATATTGGAAAATAAAAAAATAAACATTCTTATATCTAAAGATCAAATTAGTGAAAGAATTGAACAACTTGGTGCTGAAATTTCGAAAGATTATTCTGAAAAAAAGTTATATGTTCTTTCATTATTAAGAGGTAGCTTTATATATACTGCAGACCTTGTACGCCAAATCACTGTACCAACAAAAATAGGATTTATGACAACTTCCAGCTATGGACTTGATGAACAATCAAGTGGATCAGTTAGTGTTGTAAATGATATTCCTGACGATGTTTCTGGGTTTGATGTATTAATAGTAGATGATATTGTTGATACTGGATTAACTATGGATTTCGTTATGTCACGAGTTAGATCTTTAGGCGCTGTTAGCGTTAAATCTTGCGTTCTCTTAGATAAACATGAGAGAAGAAAAATCGACCTAATACCTGATTATTGCTGTTTTGAAATTCCCGATCTTTTTGTAGTTGGTTATGGATTAAATTATGGAGATTACTATAGAAATATACCATATGTATTTAATTGGGAAGAATAAGCCCCTTTAGAAGAGTAAGATTCTTTAACGAAACCTGTTAGAAATGCACTTAAACTACATATAGTTAGTTAAAAAAATAAAGTACGTTATTAATGACGTACTTTATTTTTTTATGATTTTGTTAATCACTACCACTATTACCTAAATTAAAACCTGCACTATTTAAATCTAATTGAATTGCTGTACTAGGTATCTTCCCCACTATAATGGTTTCAGCAATTGCTATTTCATTAGATACCTCTATATCATTGCTTTTCAATGGAATAATTACTCTTACCGTAGTTTTTACTTTAACATAAATTTTATGTCTAGTTTGATTAATACCTGCACTTTCAAACTCAGAAGAGTATTTAGTTTGTACCTGTCCTATTGGCATCATTCTTATGGTAATTTGGGGTCCATAATAAGATAATATATTATTTTTTGTTATATAAGCTAATGGGATCGTTATTCCCACTTCCCCCAATTTCATAAGTTCCTTTTGGGATTCCAAAGCAACATCACAAGCTATTTTATTCATTTTTAGAGTATCAGCTTTTAACATTACAATATTTCCATCTGTATCTTTATCTACTCTTATAACCTGGTCGTAGTTAAATTGATCCGAAAATTCGTTTATGATTGCTCTATTGACAATCTCGGTGGCTTTTGATCTCATTTCTGCATCTGCCACTGCCATTACAGTTGGCATTATGGTTTTATCTAAAATATATATGAATACTGTAAAGTTTATCATAATTATGGCCATAATTATTAATATCCTAGCTTTAATTTTATTTTTAATGATTATTACCTCCACCTAAGGTTATATGCTATTATATGTAACTGGGGGACAGTACAGAATTAAATCTCATAGTAAGACTCAATATTTTATATTAACATAATTATATGGTATAATATTAAAGACTAATTATAGGTTAAACAACATGAATTTATAAGTAATATTCCGCTCCAGAAAGATACAAGGAGGATACATAATGAAAAACGAAAAAACTACTAATAAAAAGAAAAAAGGAACCGGTAAGAAAGTTTTTAAAGGCCTTTTTTTTACTATTCTAATTATAGCTTTAATAACAAGCGTAGCTATGGGGGGGGTAGTCCTAGCGATGGTTAAGACAGCTCCTAGCTTAGATATTAATGAATTTTTAAAATTGGATGAAACATCAACAATATATGATGCCGATCAAAAGCTTATGGATGAAATTATTATTTCGCAAAGAAGAATTAATATACCTATTAGTAAAGTTCCAATAATACTTCAGGATGCATTTATAAGTATTGAAGATTCTAGATTTTATACTCACCCAGGGATTGATGTAAAAAGACTAGGTGGTGCTATATTTAATGATATAAAAATAAAACTAAAAGGCAGTGATGAGAGTCTTCAGGGTGCTTCAACAATAACTCAACAATTGGTTAAATATAGAATATTTTTAGAGGATTCTCTAGAAAACAGAACTTCTATAAAAAGAAAAGTTCAAGAAATGTCTTTGTCTCTGCAGTTAGAGAAAGTTTTGAGTAAATCTCAAATTTTAGAGACTTATATGAACACTATTTATCTAGGCGGAAATGCTCACGGTGTGGAAGCAGCCTCGCAGCAATATTTTGGTAAGTCTATTGGTGATTTGACCTTAAAGCAATATGCTTTTATTGCAAGTGCTGCACAAAATCCTAGCGTTTCATATGCTTTGACTTATAAAGCATATAGCAATAAAGAGAGTTTTGATTCAGCTAGAACAAAAGCTGTTCTAGAAAACATGTTCAAGTATAATAAAATAAGCCAAAAACAATTGGATTTAGCTATGGCTGAGAAATTAACATTTAATTTCTCAGATAAAAATTCAAACAAGATGAACTATGAGTATTTCTCCAGATCTGTTATCCTTCAGGTTGCTCTTGATTTAATGAAAACATTAAACATTAGCGAAGAAGAAGCATACTCAAAGCTTATGTATGATGGATTAAAAATTTATACAACCATGGATAGAAATATGCAAAATAAATCACAAAGTATAA
>NZ_JAENWL010000412.1 GCF_016650095.1 Clostridium sp.
ACTCTAATTATTTAAGTTCCATAAATTATATTTCTACATTAATTCTCAATTTCCTCTATACATTGATAATAGATATAATAGTTGCCTAAGAAACCATTATGGAGTATAATAGTTTCTTAGGAAATTATTATGGGAGGCGGAAAATATACGTAAAATAATAGGAAGAAATATTTCGATATTATATAGAAATGAAAATAATTATGTAGATGTTAAATTGAAAAAATATAATCTAAATAAAATCCAGGCAGAAGTGTTGATATTTTTAAGAGATAATAATGCGGCTAATCAAACTAAAATCAATGAATTCTTTTTATTTAATAAAGCCACTATAACGAAAATAATCACCCATCTTGAAAAATTTGAATATGTTAATAGAGTTGTTAGTGAAACTGATAGACGAGAAAAGGGTATATATTTAACCGATAAAGGAATAGATCTGTTGCCTAGCATTACAGAAGTCCTGAAAGGATGGGAATACACTCTCATTGATAACATTCCTAATGCTGATATTGAAAAAATAAGAAGTATACTAGCCAAAATGGTAGATAATGTAACGACATTGAAGGAGAATTAACAATGAAAGAAAGTATGTATAAATTAGGGAATATGGATATAAAGAAGTTGATCATAAAAATGTCATTGCCAGCAATGCTGTCGATGATTGTACAAGCTCTATATAATGTTGTAGACAGTATGTTTGTAGCAAAAATATCAGAGCAGGCGCTTACAGCTTTATCCATAGCTTTTCCAATACAATTAATAATAGTATCAATATTTGTTGGGTTTGGCGTGGGGATTAACTCATTTATGTCAAGAAAACTAGGTGAGGGGAACAAAGATGATGCGATAAATACGGCGGAACATGGATTTGCAATAGGTATTGTATTGGGGATTATCCTTGCGATTTGTTCAACATTTGTACCCAAAATGTTTTCTAAGCTGTTTACTGACGACCCTGTTGTTATTAAATATGCAACAGATTATACTAGGATTATTATGTTGTTTTCATTTGGTAGCATTATATCAGAAGTGTGCATGAATATTTTAAGATCTACTGGTGACATGTTAAGTTCTATGAGAATACAATTATTAGGTGCGATAACCAACATTGTCCTTGATCCAATTCTTATTTTCGGATTGTTATTTTTCCCTGAATTAGGTGTGAAGGGAGCAGCAATAGCAACGGCCGTTGGTCAAATATGTGCTATGTTATATGCACTTAAACTCGTACTTAGAAACAAAAATGGACTAAAACTAAATTTAAAGAAATTTCATTATACTAGTAACATCACAGGTGAAATATTCAAAGTTGGAATCCCTGCTATATTTATGCAAATGTTAGGATCCATAATGGTATCTGGTATCAATTTGATTTTAGCAGGATTTTCTGGAACTGCTGTTGCAGTATTTGGCGCATACTTCAAATTACAGTCTTTTATATATATGCCTGTATTCGGTTTGACACAGGGGCTCATGCCTATAATTGGCTATAATTATGGCGCGAAAAACAAGCATAGGGTACTCGAAACTGTCAAGTATGGTTGCATATTTGCGTGCGCAATAATGCTGATTGGTACGACTGTATTTGTAATATTCCCAAGGCAATTGCTTATGCTATTTAGCAGTACACCACAGATGGAGGCAATTGGAATTGAGTGTTTGAGAATTATCAGTATAGGTTTTATGTTTTCTGGGGTAGTAATAGTTCTTTCCATGGTTTTTCAAGCGCTTGGTAAAGCAGAAGTAAGCCTTATTATATCTTTTGCAAGACAGATTATTATTTTATTACCATTGGCATTTATTCTAAGTAATTTAATTGGCTTAACCGGAATATGGATAGCATTCCCAATATCAGAAGCAACTTCTTTACTAATTTCGGGGTACCTTGCAATTAAAGTATATCGAAAAAAAATTCAAAATTTAGAGTGCTAATAATTTTGTTTCATAAAATATCCTTTCATTTGGAATACTAGTATTAGGCATCATTGTTATTCTATCCAGATGCTTAAATAATATATTTGACAAGGAGGATTCTTTCATGAACGAAAAAGACAATCAGCAAAAATTTATTAATATGAAAAAGGTAGGTAACTTTACCAAAAATGCTGTAGAAAGTTTCGAGGAAAATATAGTAAATCAAAATGATTATTTAGAGAAAGTTAAGGATAGCAAAGAATCTAAGATACCTAACCAGCTTCATTAGTAAGCATCTCGGCATTAAAAGTAAACACCATTTTACTTGTAAAATGGTGTTTACTTTTAATAAACTTAATTCATAGTTGACTTCCTATCATACCTAATAATAATAGAGTTTTACTTTTATTTTGCAAAGTCTGTACAGCCATATTCTTTAACAAATTACCTGTTTCATCAGGAAGAAACATATTAAAACTTGTAAACAACATTTCATTTGAAAGTGGCGTAAAGCTTACCAAATTAATCAAAAAAAATGAAAAATGGAAAAAAGATATTATCAGATAGTATGTTATTTGTGCACTCATTGAGGATAAATCATCATCTTTATATCTAAATATCAGTAGTTTTATATATTTAAATAAAATAGAGGTCCTTAATTTTCCAATCATTCCTACCTCCTATATTCTAATTATAAAGTCTTACCATTTCACGTTAAATTGTGAAATATTTTTTAATCATCAAATAAAACAATTGAATTATATTATATGAAATAAAAATCGAATAAAGCACAGAAGCACCAATATGTTTTACAACAAGAATCTACATTGATGGCATCAATAATGATACCCCCAATCGTAGTTTTATTATTCCTACGATCAGGGGTATCATTATTTATTGGTTAGCTAAAGTACATATTATTTAAATATGATAATACGCTCTTCTAATGGTTGGAACTGTTTTTCATCAGCTTGAGCTGTTGGTTTTCCAAATGGCATTTGTGCAATAAGTTTCCAG
>NZ_JAENWL010000190.1 GCF_016650095.1 Clostridium sp.
ACAGGATCTATTGGGGTTACTATAGGTACACTGTTCGATTTTTCTCAGCTTCTTGAAAATTACGGGGTGAAATCTAAAACGATAACCTCCGGCCCCAATAAAGCGATGGGTAGCAATTATGATGAGCTTACACCAGAACAATTGGCTATATTTCAGAGCCTGATTGATGAAGCGTATGCTCAGTTTACGGGTATAGTTGCCGAAGAAAGAGAAATGGATATAGATACTGTAAAAAAAATTGCTGATGGGAGAATTTATACAGCAAAGCAGGCACTTGAAAACGGCCTTGTTGACAAGATTGCAAGTTTCGATGATGCCAAAGCTGACATGATTTCAGAATATGGTTTGGAAAACTGTGATGTAATTGATTTAGAATACACCGACAATTCTTTTTTTGGAACATTATTCGGGAAACTAAATATCAAATCAATAAAGCAGACCAGCGATTTAAATGTTCTCATGAAAATTGTGGAAGATAATAATTCGTTCCCGGTCAGCTATATGTGTGAGGCATTACAATAATTCTGCCACTATACTTAAATGAATGAATTGAAAATATCACTGAATGATTTTATTGCGTTGCTTTGAATGAAAAATTAAATTCCACAAAGTAAAAAGAAGAGTTTGTGAAAGGTTAAACGCCATTTTGCAAGCTTTTTTTGGCGTCATATTTTGCAAAAAAAGTGGTATAATAAAGGTGTGATTGAGAGAATTTGCAAATTTTGCATAGCAAACAAGCCACGAATTTATGAAGAAGTAAATGCCGTTATTTTATTTAAAGAGTGGAATTTAGTATTGCATTCAAGGAGCAAAATATTTAATAAAATAGTACTTTACAAATCACTTTAATTGATTTATTATAGTAAATATAAACTGGAACAATGTGCCGCAATGCGGTACGAGCCATACGAGAGGTATTATTATGAGTAATTTAGATAAAAATTTTGTCCAGTCTGTTGATAAATCTATTACTATCCTTGAAGCTCTATCAAAAGAGAAAACCGGACTTGGTGTAACTGAGTTATCTAATTATACAGGTTTTCCTAAGACTACTGTCTTCAGACTTTTATTTACATTGATGAGTCGGGGTTATGTAGAAAAAGATATTAACAGCGATAGGTACCTATTGGGCATTAAAATCCTTCAACTTGGGAGCGCCATCCTTGACAGATTAGATCTTCGTTCAATTGTGCGTCCTTATATAAATGAATTAGCGAAAAAAACCAAGGAAGTTGTACATCTTGCTATATTGGATCAAGGAGAAGCTGTATACATAGATAAAGAAGAGAGCTCAGAACACAGTATTAGAATGTTTTCCCAGATTGGTAAAAGAGGACCGATTCATTGTACTGGTGTTGGCAAAATACTACTGTCAGGATTAAGCGATGTGGAGGTTGAAAAGATTATTGAAAAAAAAGGTTTAAAAGGACACACAAAAAATACTATAACTGATTTTCAAAAGTTAAAAGAAGAATTATTAATGATTCGTAAAAATGGATATTGCTTTGATGAGATGGAACATGAGGAAGGTATAAGGTGTGTCGCTGCGCCTATTTTTGACCTGACAGATAGTGTTATTGCAGCTATAAGTTTATCTGGCCCTGTTTTTTTTGTAACTAAAGATCGAATGCCAGAATTGACTGAAGAAATCATCCGAACTGCTAAAGAAATATCTAGACAACTGGGTTACAATAGATAAAATTTACGACTATTAAAATTGTAATAGGAGAGCAGTCTTATGAAAAAAGAAATAAAAATTGAAGAACTTTACAAAAGTTTATTATTACTACAACCAAGCAGGCCTATTTTGTGCACAACAAAAAACAAGGATGGAACAGATCACGTTGCCCCTTTCAGCTGGATAACTCCAGTATCCCAAAAGCCTCCCAGAGTGGCAATGGCCCTTCTTAGCAAGCCAAATAAACAGCACAGCCTGGAAAACATTGAAAGAACTGGAGAATTTGTAGTAAATCTGCCTGACTTAAATATTGCAGAAAAAATGGTTGAATGCTCATACTCCACAAAATTCGGAGAAAATAAATTCGATCGGTCTGGATTCACTCGTATTCCATCTGCCAAGGTTGAACCAGTAGGGGTTGGAGAATGTAGAGCGCATCTTGAGTGCAAGGTGGTAAGCGTTCAAGACGCAGGTGACCATGCATTGATTATAGCTGATGTGATTCATGCACAGTATGACGACAAGGCATTCACTCCAGAAATGCTAATAAATACAACTGAATACGATCCTTGTATTCATATTCAAAGTTATAATCTTAATAATTCACAACTTCATTTATTTATGGAACCAGGGGGTTCTTATGCAGTTGAAGTGCCATATCCTACTGAAATTAACAAAGATGAAAGCGAAGGAGGTAATTGTGATAAATAGGAGTAGACTACAAATCGTTATTAACCAAATACAAAATCAAATTATGAAAGGAGGTGAAAATATATAATGGCACACAGAACTCTTAAAAAAGAGGATTTAGACGCACTGCTTATAGGCCTTGGAATACTAGGGACAGGTGGTGGTGGTGACCCTGAGTGGGGAAGGAAAATTATTGAAAATGATTTTTCTAAAAGTAGAGTATATGAAATAGTAGACCCAGAGGACGTGGAGGACGACGCATTTATTTGCAGTGGTGGCATAATGGGATCAGTTAAGACCTTGGAGAAAATGTCTTACGATGACATTGTAAATAATTGGGAAGAAGAATTTGTTCTTATTAAAGCATTCAGAGAGATGGAGAAGATTAAAGGAAGGAAGCTTGACTATATTGTAGCCTTTGAGGCTGGCGGAATGAATACCCCTGTAATTATGACTCTTGCAGCAAGAATGGGAATCCCCATTGTGAATGGAGATGCAGTTGGAAGATCTGCTCCGGAAACTCAAATGACAAGTTTTATAGGTCATGGTATATCCCTCAACCCAATGCCACTAGTAGATAATAATGGTAATACTGTTGTTGTTATGAATGCAAATGAAACTACATATGCCGATGAAATAGGCAGAATTGTAGTGACTAAAGGTGGTGGAATGGGAGGCAATGCACATTATGCAATGACTGGGAAACAACTTAAGGAAAGTTGCATTCCATATACAATAACAAGATGTATTGCAATAGGGAATGCCATAATTGAAGCTAATGAAAAAGGTACTGATCCTGTTGCGACTTTTAAAGAACTTGAAGATGGCGAAATTATCTTCAAGGGAGTATTAGAAAATGTAGAAGGAGAAGATAAAGGGGGTTTCTATCTTACAAATATAGAAGTTAAGGGTGTTGATGATTATAAAGGCAGCCTTGCTAAAATAGTTGTTAAGAACGAAACCATGGCAGTATGGGTAGATGGAAAAATAAGGTCAATATTTCCTGACCTTGCTTGTATTTTATATACAGATACAGGCAAAGGAATAATGAGTGTTGATCTTAAGCCAGGAATACATGTCTCAATAGTTGGAATGCAATGTCATGAAAGATTAAGAGCATGTATGAAAACTGAAATTGGAAGAAAAGCATTAGGTGGCTCTAGATATGGTTATCCCGAGCTTGAATATGTTCCAATTGAAGATTTGATTAAATAGAACATTATTAAATAATTATTGTTACTTAGGTTCAAAAAAAAATTTGGGAGGAATAAAAATGAAAAAGAAATTTACTGTTTTTATTGCGGTAGCTATTATGTTAAGTCTTGTATTTACAGGATGCGCAACTGCAACACCAGATACGACTCCAGCGGACAAAGTTTTTAAAGTAGGAATCAATAACTTTGGACAAGCAAACTTTTTTGCAAGAACTGGAAAAGCATCACTAGAAGATCAAATAACTAAAGACGGTGGTGAAGTAATAGCTACTGTAAATGCTGACGTTCCTGGAAGAGTAGCTTCTATCGAGAATATGATTTCTCAGAATGTTGACGCCATAATCATTCAAGAAGGGGATATCACACAGTTAGAACCAGTTCTTTTAGAAGCAAAGAAAAAGGGCATTATAATAGGTTCTATGGGTGCAGGGGATGCAGAATTTGTAGATGTATTTATTGAATCAAATGAGTCAGCTATGGGAGCGGAAGCTGCGAAACAAATGGTCGAGGCAATTGGTGGTAAAGGGAAAATTGTTGAAATATACAATGAAGCTGGATCTATGATTAGAGCGAGAAGAGCAGCAATGCATGAAGTGATTTCAACATATCCTGATATAGAAATTGTTGCTGGCTTTACATATGCTTGGCCCGATTTCTTCCCGGATGGAAAGTCAAAAATGGAAGCAATACTACAGGCGTATCCAAATCCTGGAGATATTGTAGCGGTATTTGCAACATTTGATGGAGTAGGACTCGCTGCAGTGCAGGCAATCAGAGAAGCGGGGCTTACAGATGAAATCATTGTTGTAGGTGTTGATGGCGACCCAGAAGCTTATAAGGAAATGGCTAAACCTGATAGTCCTTTTATAGCTACATTAGCACAGGATCCAGATACTATGGCTAGAACATTAGTAGACAATATGTTTGAATTGTTACGGGGAAATAAAATATCAGAAAGACATATTTATACTCCAGCTGTACTTATTACCAAAGATAATATACCAGAAGAATAATATATCAAAATTAATAATTATTTGGAATGGTAAGGTTCTAATTGCCATTCTAAATAATTTTAATCTGAGAAGGGGTAAAAATGGTAACTGATAATACAAAAAATGTTATTGAAGTAAATGGAATTAGTAAAGAATTTAATGGCGTTTGGGTTTTAAAGGATATAAATTTTGATTTAAAACCTGGAGAAATACACTCTTTAGTTGGTGAAAACGGTGCAGGTAAGTCAACATTTATTAAAATCCTTTCTGGTGTACACCAACCATCAGAAGGGGAAATGTGGATGGAAGGCAAACCAGTGTCCTTCAGCAATGTAAGACAAAGTGAATCTGTTGGGATACGAACTGTGCATCAAGAAGTAAACTTAATACCGTTTTTTCCCATATATAAAAATATATTTGTGGGCTCGGAAGAGAAAATTAAGCTGGCTGGGATAACCTATTTGGACGATAAGAAAATGAAAAAAAAAGCTAAAGATGTTATAAAAAGCTTAGGTATAGATTTTGATATAAACAAACCTACAATGCTATTGAATGCCTCGATGAAGAGAATTGTAGAAATAAGCAAAGTACTTATTCATGAACCCAAAGTAATAATATTTGATGAACCTACAACATCCTTGGGGCTGGATGAAAGAAAGAGGTTATTGAAGATTATTATTGGACTTAAAGAAAAAGGTCACAGTATAATATATATATCTCATAATCTAGAAGAAATAACTAGTATCTCTGATAGAATAACAGTTTTTAGAGATGGTATGAAAATTGATACAATGAGTGGAAAAGAGGCATCTATAGATAAGATCATTGCTATGATGTTAGGGGATAAGACATATAGTTGCTATATTAAGAAAGACAGTTACTATACGGATGAAGTATACTTTGAAGCAGCTAACATATACACAAATAGGCTTAAGGATGTAAGCTTCAAGTTAAGAAAAGGTGAGGTATTAGGAGTTGCTGGCGTAGTAGGAGCTGGTAAAACTGAAATTGCAAGGGTCATGTTTGGTATTGATAAACTTGAAAAGGGAACAATGAAGGTAAAAGGTAAAGATTACTCTCCAACTCCGCAAAATGCAATTCATTCAGGCATGGCCTTAGTGCCGGAAGAAAGGCAAGCAGAAGGTCTTATACCAAATTTTTCGGTTTTGCAGAACACGACGCTAACTTACCTAGATAATTGGAGCAGAGGCGGTGTAATTGACAATAAAAAAGAAATCAAAGTGGCAAATGAATATATTAATAAACTCTCAATAAAGACCACAGGACATTCGCAACTAATGAAGTTCCTTAGCGGAGGTAATCAACAAAAGGTCATACTTTCGAGATGGTTGAATGGTGGTTTTAGTATTGGCATCTTTGATGAACCAACAAAAGGGATAGACATTAAGGCAAAAGAGGATATTTATCATATGATTGAAAAACTAGCCAAAGAGGGCAAAACAGTATTAATGCTTTCATCCTATTTGCCAGAACTATTGTGCTTAAGTGATCGAATAATAGTCGTGCATGAGGGAGAATTAGTCGGCGAGTTCAATCCAAAAGAATCAAATGCCGAAGAAAAAATAATGAATGCAATGTTAGGAGGAGTGAAATGATGCCCTTTATTAAAGTGAACAAACAAGGCTTATTGAATTTTTTTAGAAAATATGGAACAGTATTGTGTGCTGTGATTATATTCGTTATATTTTCATTTGCCTCAGAAAACTTCTTTTCATCAGGAAATCTTTTAATGCTTTTAAGACAAATGAGTATGCTGACAATAATAGCTATTGGCTTTACATTTGTTATGGGTGCTGGTGGATTTGATATGTCAATAGGTAGTGCCGCAGGCTTGATAAACATCCTGTTTGCAGCCACTCTTTTTTCTACAAACAGCTTCTGGATAGCACTATTGGCAGCTTTATGTTGTGGTTTGGTAATTGGTCTGATAAACGGAGCTTTGGTTGCCTATATTGGATTGCCGGATTTTATAGCAACTTTTGCAGTTGGCTCGGTAATTTATGGAATAAAAATGCTTATTACGAAGGGGAGTCCAATGTTTTTCCCAGATAATGTTCCGGCTATCTCGCTCTTTATAGGGCAAGGATATATAGGGCCTATACCATTTCCAGTAATACTGATGTTTATATTTGTAGGTATTGCAATATTTGTATTAAACAAAACAACCTTAGGAAGAAGGATATATTCAATAGGTGGAAATCCAGTTGCCAGCATTTATGCTGGTATAAATGTTAAGAAATATCGACTAATCACGTTTATTATATGTAGCATGAGTGTATCTTTGGCA
>NZ_JAENWL010000297.1 GCF_016650095.1 Clostridium sp.
ACCTGCAACAATTATGATAGGTGTAATGTTTCCTGCAAACATAGCTAACACATGTTGTATACCTAAAGGTATTGATTCTCCCAAAGGTGGCATTCCATCTAGTTCTGTAACCTTTGCATTTCTTTTCATATAAATTCCCCCTCATCCTTTTGTGTGTGTTAATTTACTACGTGATTTTATTTTATTATATTACCACAAAATTGCGAATATTCCCACTCATTTTTTCGATATTTACAAACTTTTTTTTATTTTACACATTTTTTTTAATAATTATCATATTATCAACAATTTCCTACAACATAAGCTTATATTTAGAAAGAAAAGGAACTATTTTAATCTAGAAATTTCTTTCTATTCCAAAATAGCCCCTTAGATATTGATGATACACATATTATACTTTACGCCAAGTCACAGTTACCCTTGTAGGATGCAAAGCAACCCACTTTCTAGTATTTGTACTAATAAAAAATCAAAGCTAAAAGAACTACTGCTTTGAAGTTGCACCAGTTAAATCCGCTACATTTTCTTTTGTAAAGAATCCATCAAATCCATTGTATCTGTATATGTATTCATTTACTAAAAATGTATTTTTTGATGGATAGCTAAATGTTTGTTTTAAACCTTCCTCTGGGGATCCTATTAAGTCTATTAAAAAGGCCATTTTCTTTTCCTTTAGCATTTCAAAAGTATATTCAATATGTTCCGTATGGAAAGCAAGATGATGCACTCTTGAACCGTAATTATAAACAAATTTTTCAGTAGGGCCTGATTCTTCACCAGACACATAAGGCTTAATTCCAGAGGTGAATACCATGGCAAAATGTCCATCTACAACTCTTGCAACCGATGTAATAGAATTCATAGATTTCACATATATTGCAAAATCAAAATTATAATTAGTTAATTCCATAAGCTCAAGTATTGCTGCATCCCTATCCTTTGCCAATATTCTTGTTGCTGCATGGTCAAGAACCTTTATATTATTAACATAGCTATCAGAAGGTTTTTTAATATCTAAGTTCAAAGAAGTAAAACTTTTATCTAAGTAATTTCCTTCCTCGTTTTTCCATTCTATTAACCCATAGGAAAATCCGGTGAAACTAGAAGGGATAGTTTGAATATAGTAATAATTATCTGTTTCAATTATACAATCAGTTAAGAAATTAACTCCTCTAGATTTTTGAATTTCATAATATTTCTTAATATTACTACATTTAAATACAAAAGCTTCTAGCCTTGTGTTTGGTAAATGCTTTGTGCTTGGATGAATATTAAAGTCTAAATAAGGATTTTCGCCCTTTTTTCTAGCTTTTATTAAAAAGTCTGCAGAGCTTATAGATGTATTCTTTAATACGAATATTTTTTCATGCTGATTTTCCATTGCAGCATATAAATCATGGCCAGTATACCTTAAAAAGTCATTTAAGGCATCTTCTTGTGTATCAAGTTCTGTATTTATAAGAACATACTGGAGATCACCTACAATACCATGAAGCCCAAGTTTTACACGAATATCTTTAGTTTTTTCTGCTTCAATTTTTAATAATTCATCATCATTTAAAAAGTTTTGGTTTGTTAAAAGCTTTTCTTTATAAGCTAAATGCATATCCCAAAAGTTTGGTATAATCATATCTTTCATGTTGATTCCCCCTAAGTTAATACATTTTTCTCCCTCAAAAGAACATTGTCTAAACAGTTTTGTTTCAACTCAATATAATATATAAGATAGTTCGCAATATTACCATTATTCTACAACTAAGCTTAATATCCTTTAAGCTGTATGGCAGTTTTTATGATAAAATCTCTAAAGCACATAAAATGTACAAATTTATATAGGGGTATGGCAACGATTTACACGAATCGCAGCCATACCCCTAGATGGGTCTTTTGATTAAATACTAGCAGGAAGAAGTTACTCCTCCTCTAATAACAAAGCCTCGTTCGAACCAGCTGTTTGCATAGTCAACAACAGTATTACGTACTTGTTCTTCCAAATTAGAATTATATACAACTGTAATTCCCTGTGATTCTATAACAGTATCATTTTGATTCTTTAACTCATCCAGAGTTAATTGTAGTCTTGGGCCTCCTCAGCCAGATCCTCCAAATGAAATTCTAAGCATAATAGTTTCAGGGTTATTCTGTTGTAAAATATTCTCTTTAAGTTTCTCTGCTGCTATCTCAGATATTTTTATCATTTTATTTTTACCTCCCATTGCATATTAGTCATTTACAAGTTCCTATTTTATCATATTTATCTCATTTAGTGTTTTATACCCCTACTAGGTATATGTTATTTATATTTTAATCTTTCTTACTATTAATGTCAATACTAAATTTACTTGCTAATTCAATAATTAGCCTTGGGACAGTTAGAGTATTGCCGTTAATATGGCGCCACAACAAATATTTTTTTATTTTGAAACTAAATGCTCTATTTTTAAGTCTAATACACGAAAATGAATAGTTATACTATCTTATATGGCTAGAACAGCAATATAAGCACCAATAGCTACTTCTCCAGCCACTGATGCTTACTCTAAATTTAATCATCTAAATATTTATATCCAGTCCTTCACCGTACATCTATGCTTAGCAATGTTTCATAATAACTTAATGTATTTTCAAGTCTACGTACACTCTTTTCAAGTCCTCCTATTCTATTCCTCTCTAACCATATTTCCTTATAATCTTTAATCAACACTCTCATCTGATCAATAGTACTAATAATTATATCTTCATATTCTTTTTTTTCAGATTTTCCTTTTATATGTTTTTTTACAATTCCTATATCTGAACTGATTTTTATTAATTGGGCTGCACTTTTAAATTCTTTATACAAAAGCTCTGAATCATTACACTTAATATCAGAAAACTTAACATCTTTTATTAATTCATTAACATATTTTTTTATTTCATATAAAATTTCGATATCTATCTTATCAACCCATTTATAATCATCATTATCTGAAAATAGAATTGAGAATATATTTGTTTTATTAGATAAATACTCTGTTTCTATATTGTAATAGTTTCCTAGAGCCATAATAAATTTACCACTTATATTATTATTATCAAGTAAAATAAATTTATCAATATATGAAGCTATGTCAACGTCTTTATTTTTCTCTACATCCCAACTCAATGCAGCGCCATATATGAAACCTGGATAACTGAAAGGAAGATATTGCCAATGGCCATTATCCCCCCAATCAGTTATTAGAAATCCTTCAGCATTATATAATTTTCCATTCGTCGCTGCATTTAACAAGCTTTCTTTCATGTTATCTGTTCGACCCGAAATAGAGTTCCAACTACTTGTACCTGGACATACATAAAAAGGAACGTTATTATCAGAATAACTTTTACAATTTTTTGCAAATGGATGATATTTTTCATATCCCCATTCTAATGCAATTATATCTTTTGGTAGCTGAGGAATTATTTCAGGGTACTGAGTTATAATATCTCCCCAAAGCATCATTTTTTTATTATATTTTTTTGTTAAGCCATAGATCTTCATTATATAATTAAAATATATATTTCCAATCCCAATTTTCTCTCCCAATTCTTTACTTTTTCCTTTACCGAGTTCAAAGGGTTCATCACACCCCACATTAAAAAGGTCTGACGTATAATAAGGTAATAGGTCGCTATATATTTTGTCTACTAATTGAATAGACATTGGGTCTTGTGGATCAAGGGTGCCCGCTTTAGTATGATTCCCATATAAATTCAAATAACCTTTTGGCAATTCAGCCAAGTGGTTAAAATCATTTTTATCGAGCCAACTTTCCATATGTCCAAAGCTGTTTTGATTAGGTACTAATTCAATGAATCTATCTTTGCAATACTTATTAACTTCTAAAATTTCTTCGCCTGTTATTGGATTTTCATGTTTCCATAAATCAGGCATTGATTGATAGGCAAAAGCGAAACCTTCAATATATAATTGTATCTGATTTATTTTAAGATCACTTAAAATATCAATTAAATTAAGTAATGTTTGCATCTTAGGAATTTTGTTTCTGCTTATATCAAGTAATACACCTCTTACTTTGAAATCAGGTTTATCATTTATTATCATGCATGGTATATAGCGTTTATATTGATTTATAATTTGCTTTAAAGTTATAGTACCATAATAGGCTCCTGACATAGATCCATAATAGATAAAAATACCATCTTCCTTTATTTCAAGTATGTACTCTTCATTTAAAAGTTTATAATTTTTTATTATTGTTATTCCATTCGATAAATCATTATTTTTTCCTGTTAAAATATTAAGTCGAATAGAAGTGTAATTATAAATTGCTTTTTTTAGTTGCTTACTTGTTGTATATAGCTGTTCCTTATCCTCTTCCTCAATATGTATAAAAGCTCCATATGATAAAGTAAAAGCACCAGCATTATGTACAATTTGTTTAGGCCTTGGAACAATTAGAAGATCTTTAGTAATCATTTTGTTTCGCCTCCTTTTTTATCTTTTATATTTATATTAGTTTAACATATTATAGTTAAAAAGACATCTAAGATGTCTCCAAAACTCAATAACATTTAAACTGTCTTGGTAGTTAAAGTAGGTATTAAATTACCTCAACTTTGTTCATGTTAAAAATAGTAACTACTATAAAAATAATGCTACACAAAATTGAAAATCCTATAGTATATAAATAGCTGTCTAGCGTAAATGAATTTGCTCCCTCCACTAATTTGTA
>NZ_JAENWL010000055.1 GCF_016650095.1 Clostridium sp.
AATAGATACTAAGATATTTAAAGAAAATAATATTTTGGTAAATGAAGGAGAACAAGCTGTTGTGAATGAGTCAACATTAGAAACAAATATTGAAAAAGTGTATGTTGCTGGAGATGGTCTACATGGTCCTGCTACAGTAGTTCAAGGTATAGCAGAAGCAACAAAGTTTGCAAGGGCTGTAGTTATGCAAGAGAAAAATTATGATTTCACAATAAATTCAGAGCGGTTAAGTGATGAAGCTTATGGAATAACGGCAAAAAAAGGTATACTTAAAATGGCTACTTGCGGTATTGATGAAACTGAAAGATGCCTTCAATGTTCAACAGTATGTGAAGTTTGCGTGGACGTTTGTCCTAATCGTGCAAATGTTACAATAAAAGTTAAGGGTAATGATATGCATCAAATAATCCACCTTGATAAACTGTGCAATGAGTGTGGTAACTGTGAAACATTCTGCCCATATAGTAGTGCTCCTTATAAAGAGAAGTTTACACTATATGCTACAGAAGCAGACTTTGAAAATAGCGAAAATATGGGATTTGTACTTTTGAATAAGGATGAGAATATTGTAAAAGTTAGATTAGAAGGCAAAATTTTAGAGGTTAATCTTAAAGATAATAATTCTGGAATACCTAAAGATATTGAGAATATGATTTGGGCTGTAATCACTAATTATAGTTATATGATCTAAAAATTGTGAGGTGAAATAATATGTCAATTATTATTAAAGGCGGAACTATTGTAACTCCTAGTAAAAGCTTTATATCAGATATTAGAGTTGAAGGTGAAATAATTGCTGAGATTGGTGAGAATTTAGAGGATGATAGTGCAGAGATTATAGATGCATCGAGATGCTTAGTATTTCCAGGATTTATTGATTCTCACACTCACCTTGATTTAGACACAGGATACACTAACACTGCAGATAATTTTAAAACAGGTACTGCTGCAGCTATAAGAGGTGGAACCACAACAATTTTGGACTTTGCAACCCAAAACAAAGGGGAAACTCTATGTGAAGCCCTTAATAATTGGCATAACCTAGCTGAGGGCGTTTCAAGCTGTGATTATGGCTTTCATATGGCAATAACAGATTGGAACCAAGATGTTAAAAATGAACTTCAAACAATGTGTAAAAAGGGAATCACATCATTTAAAGCGTATATGGCTTATGATAATTTGCGTATTAACGATGGGGAAGTATATGAAATACTAAATTGTTTGAAAGAGTATAACGCAATACTTGGTGTTCATTGTGAGAATGGTGATCTTGTAAATACTATGGTAAAGGAGGAACTTCGCTTAGGAAATACATCACCATCGGCTCATCCATTGTCAAGGCCTAACATGGTTGAAGCAGAAGCTGTGTCAAGATTTATAGACATTGCGTATTTAGCGAAGGCACCTATATACATTGTACATCTAAGTACAAAAGAAGCATTGGATGTAGTATTAAGAGCAAGAAAAAGAGGACAAAAAGTGTATGTAGAAACCTGTCCTCAATATCTGCTTTTAGACGATAGTTTATATTTAAAAGAAGGATTTGAAAGTGCTAAGTATGTTTTGTCACCACCTCTAAGGAAAAAAGATGACATAGAAAGATTATGGCAAGCATTAATCTCCAAAGATATAGATATAATTGGAACGGATCATTGTAGTTTTAATTTTAAAGGTCAAAAGGACCATGGCATAAATGACTTTAGTAAAATTCCCAATGGTATACCGGGCATTGAACATAGACCTATCCTTATGTATACTTATGGAGTAGACAGGGGCAAAATAACTAAAGAACAAATGTGTAGTTTGCTAAGCGAAAATATTGCAAAAATGTTTGGAATGTATCCGCGGAAAGGAACTCTGCAAGTTGGGAGTGATGCAGATATTGTTATATGGGATGCGGTAACCCAAAGAATTATATCTGTGGACAATCAAAAACATAATGTGGATTATACGCCCTATGAAGGCTTTAAAACTATAGGATATGCTAAAGATGTTTTCTTAAGAGGATCACATATTGTTGAAGATGGAAATGTTATAAAGCAAAATTTTGGAAAATTTATAAAACGAGGTGGCACTAATGTTTAACTTTGTTGTAAATGGGGATAAAGTTTATGCAAGTGAAGATAAAAAATTAATTACTTTCTTAAGAGAAGATTTGAATTTAACATCAGTTAAGAATGGTTGCTCAGAGGGTGCTTGTGGAACCTGTATGGTGCTGGTTGACGGTGTGGCAAAAAAAGCATGTGTGTTAAAAACAAGTAAACTTGTGGATAAAAATATTATAACTGTGGATGGTTTATCTGAAAGAGAAAAAGATGTATATGGGTATGCTTTTATGGAAGCTGGAGCAGTACAATGTGGGTTCTGTACACCAGGAATGGTTATAAGCTCAAAAGGCTTAATTGATAAAGTAGAGAATCCAAGTGAGATGGAGATAAAAAATGCCTTAAAGAATAATATCTGTCGTTGCACTGGATATGTAAAAATAATAGAAGCTGTGAAACTTGCTGCTAAACTTTTAAGAGAAGATACAGAAGTACCTAAAGGTACCTGCAGTGCACTAGTTGGAAAAAATTTAAATAGAATTGATGCATTGGATAAAGTTCTTGGCACAGCAGAATATGTAGATGATATTAGAATAGATGGCATGATCTATGGTGGAGCAGTTAGAACTAAATATCCACGGGCCATGGTAAAAAATATAGACGTAAGCGCGGCTAAAAACTTGCAAGGAGTTTATGCGGTAATTACAGCAGATGATCTTCCTGGAAATCAAAAGTTAGGCCATATAATAAAAGATTGGGATGTATTAATACCGAAGGGAAAGATAACTCACTGTATTGGAGATGCCATAGTTCTAATAGCGGCGCAAAGTCCGGAAATACTAGAGAAAGCTAAATCACTAGTTAAAATAGATTTTGAAGAATTAACACCTGTTACAAATCCAGAAGATGCCCTAAAAGGAGATGCTCCGGAGTTGCATGCAAGTGGTAATATACTCGCAACTGAAAACTTGGTATTTGGAAATGCAGATAAATTTATAAAAAGTTCAAAGTATGTAGTAACTAATAAATATAGCACACCATTTACAGAACATGCTTTCTTAGAAACAGAAACAGCTGTTGCAAGACCAGATGGTAATGGTGGAATAATAATATATTGCGCAGACCAAGGGATTTATCAAACGAGGAAGGAATCAGCAGAAGCACTAGGAATAGACCAAAGTAAAGTAAGAGTTGTAAGTAAAATAGTTGGCGGTGGATTTGGTGGTAAAGAAGACATGAGCGTTCAACATCATGCTGCGATTTTAGCTTATTTATCAAATAAACCTGTAAAGTTTGCATTAAGCCGAAGAGAAAGTATAATAGTACATCCAAAACGTCATGCTATGGAGATAGAGATTACAACTGCTTGTGATGAAGATGGCTATTTGACTGCTATGAAAGCTACTATAATTGCTGATACTGGAGCTTATGCCTCGCTTGGAGGCCCAGTCCTTCAAAGAGCTTGCACACATGCAGCAGGTCCATATAATTATAATAATATTGATATAGTAGGAAAAGCAGTATATACAAATAATCCACCAGCTGGTGCATTTAGAGGATTTGGAGTAACTCAGAGTTGTTTTGCAATAGAGTCCAATCTAAATCAGCTTGCAGAAATGGCTTCATTAACACCATGGGAAATAAGATATAAAAATGCCATTAGACCGGGTCAGATACTTCCTAATGGACAAATTGCAGATGAATCAACATCTATTGTTGAAACACTTGAAGCAGTAAAAGAAATTTGTGAAAAGTATCCTAAAGCAGGGATAGCTTGTGCTATAAAAAACAGTGGACTTGGTGTAGGACTTCCTGATATTGGACGTTGCATGCTTATTATAAAGGATGGTAAAGTATATATTCATTCTAGTGCAGCTTGTATTGGGCAAGGACTGGGAACTATATTAACGCAAATAGTTTGTGAAACTCTTAATATATCAGGAGATAAAGTTGTATATGCAGCTCCGGATACTTCCACATGTCCTGATTCAGGAAATACAACAGCTTCACGTCAAACACTATTCACCGGGGAGGCAGCAAAAAAAGCAGCTATAAAACTTCTTGATACATTAAGCTATCAAACATTAGAAAATTTAGATGGTGAAGAATTTTATGGAGAATTTAAGGGAATAACTGACAAGATGAATTCAATTAAACAAAACCCTATAAGTCATGTAGCCTATGGATATGCGACTCAGGTTGTTATTTTGAACGATGAAGGCACAATAGAGAAAGTTATTGCAGTTCACGATGTTGGTACTCCAGTGAATCCTAAAAATATTGAGGGTCAAATTGAGGGTGGAGTTGTTATGAGCCTAGGATATGCTCTAACAGAAGATTATCCACTTATTGATAGCGTACCAATTGCAAAGTTTGCAACGCTTGGATTATTTAAATCAACAGAAGTGCCAAAAATAGAATGTATTATAGTAGGCAAAGGCAATACTAAACTTGCATATGGAGCTAAAGGAATCGGCGAAATATGTTCAATACCAACTGCGCCTGCTGTAGCTGGGGCCTATTATAATTATGATGGGCAATTTAGGACAAAACTTCCTCTTCCGAATACACCATATAGTAAGAAGAGATAAGCAGGTGATGCTATGGAACTAAGTAATTATCTTGGATTAAATAAAAAAGATATTATATCATTTGTAGGTGCAGGTGGAAAAACTACAATGATGTTTAAACTTGCAGGCGAGCTACGAGATCATAATAAGGTCCTGGTGACCACAACCACTAAGATATACATTCCATTGGAGGATAAGTATGACTTTATCTGTACTGATACTGAAATGTTGCACAGGTATACTCAAATCAATGAAAATGGAATTTATGTTTTAGGATCAGGTGTAAACGCTGAAAATAAAATATTGGGACTAAATGAAAAGAGATTAGATGAAATAGCACCATATTTTGACTATATACTAATTGAAGCAGATGGAGCAAAGGAAAAACGTCTTAAAGGGTGGAATGAATTTGAACCAGTTATATACGGTGAAACTACGAAAACTATAGGAATTATAGATATACAGGCACTTGGAATGGTAATCAGTGAGGATAGTGTTCATAGGAGTAAAATATTCCGAGAAATAACTGGGGCAAAAGAGGGCGAAACAGTTAACCTTGAAAACTTACTTAAGATAGTTATGAATCCTCTAGGATTATTTAAAGCAGCGCTAGGGGAAAAAATATTATACATCAATAAAGTAGAAGGATCTAGGGACTTAATATTAGCTAAGTCCTTAGTAAAGCAAGTAAAATTAAATGACGATAAACTAATAGATAAAGTACTCATTGGAAGTTTAAAAACTGATGTATATATCAGTGAAGCATGAAATTTCTCCTGCGTGCCTTGCAACAGAACGCCAAACAAGAAATTTCATTAAGAAATTTTAATCTTTTGCTCATACAAAAGAACAATTTCTAAATTCAATTTCAACAGTTTTGGCGTTTCTTGTTGCAAGTCACTCCGGATAAATTCTAGTCTTTCATGATTATATATAACAGTTAAAGACATGTGATAAAGTGAAACTTAATTCATTCTATATAGTTTAGTATGAGAGTAGGTGATATAATATGATAAGTGCTATAATATTAGCATCAGGTTATTCGAGGAGAATGGGAAAGAATAAGCTTCTTTTGAAATATAGAGGTAAATCACTGATACAGCACGCTATTGAGACTGTTTTGAAGTGTGGATTTTCAGAGGTAATTGTGGTAGCAAGGGAAGAAGAAATAATAGAAATTGGCAATAGAATTGGTGTAAAGGTTATCGAAAATGAAAATGCAGTTAAAGGAATAAGCGAGTCTATTAAATTGGGTGTGGTGCATGCAAAAAAAACTGATGGATATATGTTTTTTACTGCAGATCAGCCTTTTTTAGACATAAGTACAATAAAAAGATTAACGGCTGAGTTTACAGAAAATTCAGCTTACATAGTTGTTCCTAGTCATGATGGTAGAAGAGGAGGGCCGGTTATATTTCCTTATATCTTTAAGGAAGACTTTTTGCAATTAGAGGGCGATGTTGGTGGGAAAATAATAATGAATAAAAATTTAGAGAGAGTACGATTTGTAGAGATACTGGATAATATTAAGCTGTTCGATATTGATACTTATAAGGATTATGAGTACATTCTAAAACTAGAGGAGAATAATGATTATGTTTAATGATATTGTCATTGTACGAGGTGGAGGAGATTTGGCGTCTGGTACAATTCAAAAATTGTATAGAAGTGGATTTAGGGTATTAGTTCTAGAAGTAGCAAAGCCTACTTCTATTAGACGGAGCGTTTCTTATAGTGAAGCTGTGTATGAAAAAGAAGTAGAGATAGAAGGGATTACGGCTGTACATGTAGGATGTTTAAGTGAGATAGAAAATGCTTGGAACAGTAAAAAAGTTCCAATAATTATAGATGAAGAGGGCGAATATATTAAAAGTATGAAACCAAAAATTTTAGTTGATGCTATTCTTGCAAAGAAAAATTTGGGAACAACAATAGATATGGCAGATATAACAATTGCTATTGGACCTGGATTTACAGCAGGAAAAGATGTTGATATTGTAATAGAAACTAAAAGAGGGCATAACTTAGGTAGACTTATTTTTACCGGTCAAGCTATAGAAAACACAGGAATTCCAGGAAAGGTTATGGGTTACTCTAAAGAAAGAGTTATACACTCAGATAGTGCTGGAGCAATGAAGAATATTGTTGATATTGGTGCTATGGTTCAAAAGGATGAGGTTATTGCTTATATAGGAGGAAATCCTGTGAAAGCAACAATGTCAGGGTTACTCAGAGGAATTTTACGAGATGGAAGCACTGTACCCGTTGGATTTAAGATTGCAGATATTGATCCAAGGGTGTCAGAAAAAATAAATTGTTATACCATTTCTGATAAGGCAAGAAATATAGCTGGTGGGGTATTAGAAGCAATATTATATTTAAAACATTGTCAAAGTAGGGAGGCTTAAAATTATGGAAGAGAGAATTCTAAAGGAGATTTATGAAAGTTTAGCAAAAGGAGACAAAGTAGCTTTAGTAACTATTACAGAAATAAAGGGGTCTACTCCGAGAAAAAAAGGCTCTATTATGGCAGTTTGGGAAGATGGAAGAATTAAGGGGAGTGTTGGCGGAGGAAATATTGAATATGCAGTTATAGAAAAAACCATAGAATGTATTAAAAAAGAAACCGACAGAGAGTTTGAATTTCAATTGACTGATGAAGGTGATTTACATATGCAATGTGGAGGAGATGCTACTTTATATGTGAAGGTATTTAAGCCTAGACCCAAAATCCTTATTATAGGGGCAGGGCATATTGGTGTGGAACTTTTTAAACTAGCGAAGGTATTAGATTTTTATACTGTAATATTTGATGATCGCACCGAATTTGCAAATGAAAAGAGATTTGAAGGAGCAGATGAAATAATTGTAGGAGATATAGGAGAGAAACTTTCACAGTATACTATTAACAAAAATACCTATATTGTAATAGTAACAAGAGGTCATAAATGTGATGCTGATGCACTTAAATTTACTGCTGAATCTGAAGCTTCATATATTGGAGTGATTGGAAGTAAGAAGAAAACAGAATTTGTTATGAAAAGTCTTATAACTGAAGGAATACAAAGAGAAGCACTTAAAAAGGTATATGCACCAATAGGAATTAATATTTCTTCGGAAGAGCCAAATGAAATTGCCATTGGTATTATGAGTGAAATTTTATTAATTAAAAATGGTGGATCACTGGAACACTTAAGGGACGTTAAAAAGGTAGAATTTTAGAGAAATCATATGAGATAGAGGTGAATAATATGAAAAAAATACCAGTATATGAGGCAGTTGGGTCCGTTTTATGTCATGATATTACTCAAATTATTCCAGGAGTTTTAAAAGATATAGCATTTAAGAAAGGGCATATAATCAAAGAGGAAGATATACCATTATTACTTTCCATAGGGAAAGACAATCTATATGTATGGGAGAAAAAAGAAGGATTTCTTCATGAAAATGATGCGGCAGAACGCTTGCGACTCCTTACAGCAGGAGAGGGGCTTACATTTAGTGAAGTAAAAGAGGGTAAAGTCAATTTTATAGCAAATTACGATGGACTTCTTATAATTAATACAAAGCTGTTATACCAGCTTAACTGCTTAGGTGAGATAATTTTAGTTACACTGCATAATAACTATCCTGTAAAAAAGGGACAAAAAGTTGCGGGAACAAGAGTTATTCCCTTAGTAATTGAAGAGGATAAGTTGAAAAAAGCAGAGACTTTAATAGGTGATGAGAAAATTGTGAGTATCTTACCATTTACACCTGTAAAAGTAGGAATTGTTACTACAGGCAATGAGGTATATCACGGTAGAATAAAAGATGCTTTTGGTCCAGTAATAAGAAGGAAAGTGGAGGAGTATGGCTGCGAAGTTCTTGGACAGTATATAGTTTCCGATGATGAGAATAAGATAACACAAGCAATTGAAGCATGGATAGGGCAGGGTGCTGAAATGGTGATTTGTACAGGCGGTATGTCCGTAGATCCAGATGACGTTACACCGGCGGCGATTATAAAAACAGGAGCGGAGGTTATAACTTATGGTGCACCGGTGCTTCCAGGAGCAATGTTTTTACTGGCTTACAAGGGGGAAATTCCAATACTGGGGCTTCCGGGATGCGTAATGTACTGCAGGACAACCATATTTGATTTGGTACTTCCAAGAATCCTTACAAAGGAGAAATTGAGTTTTGCTGATATTGCGGCCTATGGACACGGCGGACTTTGCAATGAATGTGAGGAGTGCAAATATCCTGATTGTGGCTTTGGAAAGTGAATTCTAGAGTAAGAATGGGGGTGATAGTATTAACTCAATATTAAAAGACATACAGGAAGCAGTAATTAAATATGCAAATATCATATCACAGATTCTTCATGTAGAAGTTGAAATAGTAGATGATAATTTAATTAGAATAGCAGGTACAGGTATTTATAAAGATAAAATAGATGTAGATATATCAGATGAGGGATACGTTTATAAAAAAGTTATAAAATCTGGAAAGTCCCAGATTATATATGAACCAGGAAAAGATAAACTTTGTATACCTTGCCCTAAAAGAGATTTTTGTGATGAAGAATTTGAAATGAGCACACCTATTAAATTAAATGAAGATACTATTGGAGTTATTGGTTTAATATGCATTAATAACAATCAAAAGGAACATCTAATGGCAAACTTTGATGTTTATATGGCTTTCCTACAGCAGATATCTGAATTTATAAGCAGTGCCGCCTATGAAAAAAGAGAAACAATGAGAACACAGACCATGCTACAACTTCTCAATTTTGTTGTTGATAAAACTGGGCAAGGTTTAATCATATTAAACAAAAATAATTGTATTACTCAAATAAATGAGAGTGGATTAAAAGAACTAAATTTAATAGGAGATTTTATAAATCACAAAGTACAAATTAAGGTAAGTGGTGATAATATTCTTGATCTCCAGGAATACAAACTAATGATAGATAAAGAGGTTTTTTTTGTTATTGGAAGCATATATCCTATAAAATTTAATGAAGTACAATATGATAGGATGCTATTATTTCAAGATGCAAAAAAGTTTAAGGAGAAGTTATCAAATTTTACTGCTTTTAATAAAGGAATAAATAGTAAGGATATTTTAGGAAACTCAAAACAAATACAAAGATTGAAACAGAATGTTAAGAAGATTGCAACTTCTGCATCTACAGTACTTATAACCGGAGAAAGTGGTACTGGAAAAGAGATGTTTGCGAGAGCTATACATGATGAAAGTATCAGAAAAGAGAAACCTTTTATTGCTATAAATTGTGGAGCTATTCCAGACATGCTTCTTGAAAGCGAATTTTTTGGATATGTAAAAGGTGCGTTTACAGGGGCAGATCCTATGGGTAAGATAGGCAAGTTTGAATTTGCTAACAAAGGTACCATACTGTTAGATGAGATAGGTGATATGCCTCTTTATCTCCAGGCTAAACTTTTAAGAGTCCTGCAAGAGAGATGTATTACGAGAATAGGTTCAAATAAAACTATTGATATTGATGTTAGGGTGGTTGCGGCAACTAATAAAGATTTAGTAAAAGCAATAAAAGAAAATAAATTCAGAGAAGATTTATACTATAGATTAAATGTAATACCTCTTGAAATACCCCCTTTAAGAGAAAGAAAGGAAGATATAAAACTACTTATAGAAGCTTTTATTGAGAAATATTGCAATTTATTCAATAAAAACTTTTTAGATATAAAATTAGCAGAGGACACATGGCAAATATTTTATAACTATAAATGGCCTGGAAATGTACGGGAACTTGAAAATACTGTGGAATATATTATTAATATGGTGGGTACCGATGGTATAATAACAAAAGAAATTTTACCCAAAAGTATTTTGTATAATAAAATTGATATTTTTAATGATGGTAATGAGATATATACACTGAAATATCTTGAGAAAAGCGCAATAAAAAATGCTTTGGAAAAGTACGGAACAACAACTGAGGAGAAAAAAGTTGTAGCAATGAAACTTGGGATAGGCATAGCAACCTTATATAGAAAAATTGAAGAATATAATTTATCAAAATGATAATTAGACATTGATTAACACTACCAATGACTGAAAACTCAAATACAAGGTTGGATTATCATAATGATAAAATTTATCAAAATGATAATTTATTTTGTAAGTTTTAAATAAATAAATTAGGCAGGCATTGATATGAGCTATTCCGATGCAAATCAATTTTGGCATACTTATTGCTTAATATATTATTAAGGAACTGTTTTAAAACCAGATAAGATTAAGCCAGATCTAGATTTACTTATTAACTGTTTAGAAGAACATAAATAAAAGTTATTTAATAAGAGGAGGATTTTAAATGCATCAATTAATAGATTTAACAATCAATGAGGAACAACTAAAAAAGACCGTAGACAGTGCTAAAGAAAGAAATGTTGTTATTCCAACATTTGCTCAGATGAAGGACCCTAGCAAGATACCTGCAGAAATCAAAGAAAAATTGAAGAAAACTGGGTTATGGGATATTGACCCTGTTAATTTGTTTAGAATTTCTTGGAAAAACCAACCTGTAAAAGAGGGCGGATTATACAATGATTTACCAAACTATATTGAAATTCCGTCAGAAATAACAGGCGTTAAAGCAAGGATTTTTGCTATGGTTGGAAAATATTTTCCTGTTGGATGTCATAAGGTTGGAGCAAGCTTTGCTTGCCTAGTTCCACGGTTAGTTACAGGTCAATTTGATCCTACATTCCATGAAGCAGTTTGGCCATCAACAGGTAATTACTGCCGTGGCGGAGCATACAATTCTGCATTACTTGGATGTAAAGCTGTTGCTATATTACCGGAGAATATGAGTAAAGAGCGTTTCGATTGGCTAAAACAAGTAGCAGGAGAAGTTATTGCAACTCCTGGTTGTGAAAGTAATGTAAAAGAAATTTATGATAAAACATGGGAACTAAAAGAAACTAGAGATAACGTTGTAATATTTAACCAATTTGGAGAACTTGGCAATCATTTATGGCACTATGAAGTAACTGGTAATGCAATGAACGATATTATTAAAGCAGAAGCTGGCCCAAAGGGAAAAGTTGCCGGCGTATGCTTAACATCTGGTTCAGCAGGTACACTTGGAAGCGCAGACTTTATAAAAGATCAATACCCAAATGCTAAAATTGTGGTTGGTGAAGCGCTTCAATGTCCAACCTTACTTAATAATGGTTTTGGTGATCATAGAATTGAAGGTATTGGTGATAAACATATTCCTTGGATTCATAATGTTAAAAATACAGATATGGTTGTTGCTATTGATGATAATGATGCTTTGGCAATGTTTAGGCTCTTTAATGAACCAACGGGGCAAGAATATTTAAAAGAACAAGGAATTTCAGAGGATTTAATTGCTAAACTTTCATATGTAGGGATCTCCGGTGCTGCAAATATACTAACATGTATTAAATTTGCTAAATACTATGAGTTAACAGAAAATGATATGGTAATGACTGTTCTTACAGATTCTGCAGAAATGTATGGATCAAGACTAGCAGAAATGAAAACAGAAAGAGGCAGAGAATATACAGAAATTGATGCTGCTGTTGACCATAACAGAAGTGTTTTAGGTCTTAGAACAGATAGTATGGAAGAATTAACATACCAAGGTAAAAAACGAATTCATAACCTTAAGTACTACACTTGGATTGAACAACAAAAGTACGATATGGATGAGTTAAATGCACAATGGTATGACTATGATAATTATTGGGGAAAATTGCACCAAATGGCACCAGAACTCGATAAACTCATTGAACAATTCAATGATAGAACTGGACTTCTAAAGTAAAACTAATCCATGGAAATAACTAACTTTATAAAGCACTCTCATTCATTTAGTGAATGGGGGTGTTTTGTTTTTATTATTTATTATTGAGGCAGATTATTAGAAATTGTAAGATTTAGTAATTTACTGCAAATATATTTCATAAAATATATTACTACAAATATATTTTAAAAAAACAGTAAAAGTAAGATGACGCTTAGCGAGAAAATAAAATACAGGCATTTTAAGGAAAATGCTTAATAAAAAAAGGGGGGGTGTAGTGGATGTTTGATTTAGGAATTGTAAATGGAAGGATATATATAGAAGGGCATTGGTATGAGGGAAATCTGTATATAAAAGATAATAAAATATCAACTATTTCTCATGCGGTATTGCAAGCTAAAGAAGAATATGATGCAAAGGGAAGAGCTATATTACCTGGATTTATTGATCCTCATGTACATTTTCAGTTTACAACTGGCAAACATACCTCAGTCGATAATTTTTATAGTGGCTCAAGGGCTGCAGCTTTTGGTGGTATTACCACATATATAGATTTCTTAAATCCAGTAAAAAACAATGTAGGATTAAAAAAAGCTTTTGATGAAAGAAGGGCATTGGCCGTGGATAGTGTTATTGATTATGCCTTTCATGCAACTATTGCTGATTTAGAAGAAGAACCTATTAGCTTTATAAATGAAGTAAGGACACTGGGAATTCCAACAATAAAACTATTTACCACCTATCCAAGTTCTAATAGGCGTACAAAGGATAGAACTATAGATAAACTTTTAAGAATTACTAAAGAGACTGGAACTCTAATACTTGCACATGCAGAAAATGATGGACTAGTTCTTGAAGGAGAGAAAGTTCATGTTTTGCAACATGAAAACTCAAGGCCAGCACTGGCGGAAATAAGTGAGGTTATAAAGCTTGCTGAAATGACTAAGTATAGAGATGGACGGATGTATATTGTTCATACCAATTGTGGCACAACTGTTGAGAGGCTTAAAGAAAACTATAAATCCATTCTTAATAGTGATTTTATCATTGAAAGTTGCCCACATTACTTTATATTTTCTTATTCTAAACTATTACAAAGAGATGGATATTTATACATTATGACTCCGCCACTTCGAAGTGAAAGGGAAGTAAAAAAATTAAATAATCAAATAGATGATATTTTTACTATTGGCTCAGACCATTGTCCTTTTAATTCCACTGAAAAAAACAAAGAATTTGTAAATGATATTCCTACGGGTGTCGGTGGCGTAGAATACTCTTTTCCACTTATGTACGAGAGGTTCGGGGACAAGATAATTGATAAGTTTACAAAAAATCCTGCAATCATACATGGACTATATCCTAAAAAAGGAACGCTACTTCCAGGAGCAGATGCAGATATAGTTATATTTGATCAGAATGCAGAGTATGTTATAAAGGAAAATCATTC
>NZ_JAENWL010000446.1 GCF_016650095.1 Clostridium sp.
ATGGTACAGAGATTTCATTTAATTATAAAACTGGATTAAAAACGAATCTTATAATTGAAGCTACTTGGAACCAAGCTAAAGATACAATTTTAGGTGGAGAAATATCAATCAGGTATTAGATTAATATATTTGTAATTATATCTCATTTATTAATTGAATTCTATATTTTTTTATAATATACTTAGTTTAGTTAGGCTGAAGGGGGACATCAAGTTTATGAACAATGAAAAAAGCACAAAGATGATAAAATGGTAAAAAAAAGATGAAAGAAAATTTTTTGAACATTGCGAGAAAATTCAATAACGATAAAGATTTTAAACTTTTTTTAATTGTAGGCCTATTTACAGGAATAGCAAGCGGAATTAACTCAACAGTGTTTAATAATTTTTTAAGCGAAACATATAAGCTAACTGCAGCCGCGAGAGGTATTGTTGAGTTCCCTCGTGAGCTACCAGGAGTTCTAATAGTTATTGTTTTAGGGATACTTTCCTTCCTTGGTGACATAAGAATAGCAATAGTTGGTATGTTCTTTGCTGCTCTAGGTATGCTAGGACTAGGTTTGTTTTCACCAACTTTTGCAACTATGCTAATATGGATGATGTTACTTAGCCTTGGTACTCATATTTTTATGCCCTTATCAGCTGGCATAGGTATGAATCTTTCTGAGAATGGAAATTATGGTGCAAGACTAGGAAGATATAGTGCATATAATCTGATTGCTACTATTATTGGATATGCCATTGTATGGTTTGGATTTAAATACTTTAACCTTACATACCAAGTGGCCTTTGTGATAGCTTCTCTTTTTTATATTCTTGCAGCACTTTTTCTTGGATTAATGAAAGTCAAAAAACCGAAGACAAGAAAAGTAACAATAATTTTCAGAAAAAAATACACGCTATATTATTGCCTTAGTGTAGTCAATGGTGCAAGAAAGCAGATTTTTTTAACATTCGCACCCTGGGTGCTTATAAAAGAGTATCATGTTGATCCTCCTACTTTTGCTATACTAGGATTAATAATTGCAGTATTAAGCATATTTACAAGAACCATTGTTGGAAGCGCCATAGACAAAAAAGGTGAAAGATTTGTGCTTTCACTAGAAGCAATAGTACTCATAGTTATCTGTATGGGCTATTCTTTTGCAGCTGATTTCGCTCCAACGAATGTTGCTGTTGTTATAATTGCAGCATGCTACGTAATAGATAATTCTCTAAGCGTAGTAGAAATGGCAAGATCGACTTATATAAAAAAAATTGCTATATGTCCAGAAGACGTTATCCCTACTCTATCTGCAGGTACAAGTTTTGACCATGTAATAGCGATGTCAATACCTTTTGTAGGCGGTATATTATGGTTAAATATGGGATATAAATATGTTTTCATTGTTGCAGCATTCATTGCTTGTATCAATCTGATTTTGTCCTTGAAAATAAAAATAGATCCACATGAAAACAAAACAATCCATTAAAACTTCAAAGTCTCAATGGATTGTTTTGTATTATTTTTTGGTGTTATATGAAATTTGATAAGTATTATAATATTAGACTTCTTCGTTAACTTTTTCTAACAAAATCAAAAAATCCTCTTTATTTTTTCGTTCTAAGTATGAATCTATAAGTAACTGGGTAGACATTTTACTCAGGCCTTTATAGCCATTATCCAATATATCAGTTAAAACATTCATGAAATAATCCTTACTTTTATCTATATCGTTAAGCATCTTATTTGCTATATCAGCTATTAATTCATCTTTTATATTTTCTCGTAGTTTTTCAGTGTATTCTTTCATAAATACTTGTGTTTCTTCAGGATATGCAGAAAAATCTCCTGAAATTATATCTCCCATTTCCATCATG
>NZ_JAENWL010000079.1 GCF_016650095.1 Clostridium sp.
ATAAACAGATTTAGAAGTATGATATTCTATTCTATTTACTAATGTTGATAAGCTGATTTTATTACCAACAGTGTTTAATTTTATGGACTGCTAATGAAAATGGTAATAGTAAAGTTATACCAGGATGTCCTTTTTTATTCCACAATTCCATTAACTTATATAGTTGCTCATGATGGAGAAAATGAAAGAACTAATGTATTAAATCTTGCATTAATATTTAAGATAGGACTTTATAATTAGTAAAACAAATCATGCTAATAAAATAAAAATAATTTTTGAAAAGATAAAGAAAGTTAGGATTATTTCTATTAATGTTTTATATATGTGTCTTTTAATAAAATATATATTAAAACTAAGTAGAATATAGCAAGGTGAAACACTCCGTATATATTAGCTAAATTTAGGTCATTATAATTTTAAAGAGATTTAGCAAAAAAATATATATGAGAAAGGTGGTGTTTCATGTGGGTTTTTTAAGTTGGATAGGCGGAATAGTATTATTCTTTTGGGTAATGGGGCTTATATTTAGTGTTGGTGGATTTATGATCCATTGGTTACTTTTAATAGCTGCAATAATGTTAATCGTGGATATGACTTCGCGAAAAAAGAAAAGTCTAGGAAAACTAAACTATTATACAACAAAAAAGAGCTAATTAGGCTCTTTTTTATGTGTTGGACAGCTTCAAAACAAATGTTTTTATGTGTAAAAAAGTAGATATTACGTAAAATGCAAATGAGCAAGCATTAGCAATTCTTAACTGATTTTATGAAAGATACGTTAAGAAAAGTACATGTTTGAGCACATAACAATTGAGAATTGTTATGCGCCCATGAGGAATACTAAGGGGATAGCGAGTTTGTACTTTTTAGTATCTTTCAATAAAATCTGTTTAGAATTCCTTAGCGTAGCGAACTGCAGTTGTAGTAATATATACTTTTTTCTTTTTTTGTTAATATTATACGGGTTTGATGAATACTATAGAAAGTAAACTATAAAAGGGGAGGGGTTGTAATTTTATGAACTCTAATTTGAATAAACCAAAAGTACGAGTTATAGGTGTACTAGCTATGATAGCTTTATTAGTTATTTTAGTATTAACTGCTAATTTTATAAAAAATAATATAGTAGTTAATAAGATTCATGAAAACACTAATCAGGGCTCAGCTAATTTAGTTTTAGAAAAAGTTAGTGAAGAAAAGATAATAATGCATGCTATTGTTAAACCGGGGACAATAGTAAAATCAAAACAAATTGGGTACATATCTAAGGTATGTGAAGATGGTGGCAAGAGATATTTGAATTTTGATGATGTAGAATTTCTAACAGGAAATGCAGCTATTGAAGCAGGTAAAAAGAGTGGAGATGCCGTATATGAAAATGGTAAATATTTTGTATATGATGATTACATAATTGTTAATAGTAGCAAAGAGATAAAAAGCTATGTTATAGCTGATAATGCTTCATTAAATCTTTTAGGATGTTGGCTTGATTCGTATAGAGGTGATATTAATAATCAGTCTGTTTCCTATGATGATTTTAAAAGTGTTTCTATTAAGTATGAACATATGCTATGTTATATCTATTCTGAAAATGATCTAGTGGTAAAAGTAGAAGGACAATATACACCTTAGATGAAAGTTTTCGTGAAAAGTAGCTTGAATAAGGGAATAAAAAAAAGAACTGATTATATTTATCAGTTCTTTTAACGGTTTATATTAAATTTATATCTAATTAAAGGGGGACTCTAATTAAAGAAATTCAATTACTTTCTATGTACTTATAATAACAATAATATGTGTCAATATAGTGACGAAATTAAAAATTAATTGTAAATTTAATTAATGAATCACATTATAAAATTTAATGAATTACGTTATAACTAATAATTATATAAAAATAAAGTCCAGTTGTAAAATCTAGAAGTGACACGGACAGTTTCGCCAGTTGGATCACCTCTATGTATTATATTTACCATGAAAAATTTAAGAATGAGCGAGTTAAACTGTGAGAATAGTAAGAAAAATGAGAAAAATGCAAATATTGCTTGTATTTACCAATATTATTTTGTACAATAAGGATGTAACATTTTATAAAAAAAAGAACAATTTAACAGGGGGGGTAAATAATGAAAAAAACATTAACAACAGTTGCCTATGCATTAACAGTGGCAATGACACTTTCACTTGTAGGAGGTAACTCAGGAATAGGAAGTCTCGGTGTAGATGTTGTTTCAGCAGCTACGGTTGGAGCACCAACCACGCCCACAACACCAACAACACCAGTAAAAGCACCAGTAAAAGTAACACCAGTAAAAGTATCAACACCTGTAAAGACATCTAGTGCGCCTGTGACTTCATTAAAATTAACTCGTATGGTCGCATTTGGATCAAATGGGAATGATGTTAAAAGTCTTCAGACTGTGCTTAACACTGTTGGGTACAAGCTTAGTACAGACGGTATTTTTGGAAACCTTACTGTAACTGCCGTTAAGAATTTTCAAGGAAAAAATAGTCTTAGCGCTGATGGAATAGTCGGACCTAAAACTGTGGCAAGTTTAAATGCAAAAATAGATGCAATAAAAAAACCAGCTGCACCAGCAGTAGCTCCAATAGCTCAAAAGATTTATAAAGGATTAGGACATAATGTAGCATTTAGAAATGGTCCTGGAAGTGACAGTGAAGATGTACCGGTTTATAGTTTTACTGTTGGTATGGCAGATGTTAACTTCGATGCAAATGGAAGAATTCTAGGTGCTTATTTAGATGCCTACGAAGTTGCCACTCCAAATTATGATGGGGCATCAATGCCGCATTTTTCAGGATGGCCTGATGTAGAAGGATATAATATAACAGATCATGATACAGCTTTAGTAACAGGTGTATCTGAAAACACATTGGAATCAGCAACTGATGAAGTCAATGGATGGCTAACAAAACGCCAACGTGGAGATAGTTACGGTATGAATCCAGCTAATGAGTGGTATAAGCAAATGGATTTCTATCAAACATTCTTTGTTGGTAAAACTGTAGCTGAATTAGATGCATGGTTCGCAAAGAATACAACTGCAGCCGGTCGTCCAATAAAAGCTACAACGACCAAGCAAGACGAAATTGATAAATTAGCTAAACTTACTGTCAAAGAAAAGGCAGCTCTTGCAGATGTGGTTTCCGGTGCTACTATGTCACTTAGTGATGCTCATGGTGATTTCTTAGGTGCTGTTAGAAATGCCTATGAGAATCGTGTTGAAGTAGTTATACCAGGTAAATAAATCTTTACCACTAACATCGTGTAAAAAAATAATGTCTTCTTATTCTTAGGATAAGAAGATTTTTTTTTATCCACTATCTTCTATTGCCTCAAGGATGATTTAAAAACAATAAAAGTGCAGATTTATTGAAGAAGCTACTACTTAAACTATATTAGTTAATAGGTGCTACTCAAAGGGCTAAGTTTGGGTTATAATAGATTAATAAAATGAAAAACTATTCCTTGGAAATATTCAATGCTTATGTTATGTTAGTTTAGAAGGTAGTAGTTATTTTTTAATAAAGTAAAAGACCTAAAAATAAAAAAAAGAAGGTAAAAATATGAAAAATGATATGAACAAAAACATGGAATTAATGAAAAAAATTATTGAAGAAAAAAAAGCTAAATCTTCAAAACAAAAGAATACTAAGAGAGCACCAACATTCGGACCACAAAGTGCAGCATCAGGTGGTCAGGGGTTATTTGGTAAATAATTTATAAGTGTAGAAGATTAAACTAAGAATTAATTTAAAGGTCAAGACTTGTATTGCTAATCAAAAAAAAAAAAGCACAGGCTATATATAATATTAATATAGCCTGTGCTTTTATTTTCTAGCTTCTTGCAAATATTTCTTGGAAATCTACTCCTTCAAGCTTCTCTCGTACTAAAAGCTCTTCTGCAACGGCATTAAGTTTACTCCTGTTCTCAGTTAGAAGGGTCAATGCTTTTTTATATGCGCTATCTATAAGTTTTTTTATTTCTTCATCTATTTTGTATGCGGTTTCTTCACTATAGTGTCTGTCTTTACCCATGTCTCTTCCAAGAAATACCTCATCACTACCTGAACCAAATGCAATTGTTCCTAGAGTGTCACTCATTCCACAGTCCATTACCATTTTTCTAGCAATTGAAGTTGCTCTTTCAATATCATTGCTTGCACCAGTACTTATATCTCCAATAACTAGTTTTTCTGCGACTCTACCACCTAATAGTCCCACAATTTCCTCTTCGAGTCTTGACCTAGACATATATGAACGGTCCTCATCTGGAAGACGCATAGTATATCCGCCAGCCCTTCCTCTTGGAACTATACTTATCTGGTGAACAGGATCTGAATTTGGAAGTAAATTCATTACAATTGCATGACCTGCTTCATGATACGCTGTTAACTTTCTATCTGCTTCAATAACTACTCTGCTTTTCTTTTCAGGTCCAGCCATTATTCTTGTAGCTGCTTCTTCAAGCTCATGCATTCCTATAAGCTTTTTATCATTTCGCACAGTTAAAAGTGCTGATTCGTTCATTAAGTTTTCAATATCTGCACCTGTAAACCCTGGTGTTCTCTTGGCAAGTACGCTAAGTTTAACGTCTGGGTCAAGATGTTTATTTTTAGAATGAACTGCCAAAATTTCTTCTCTACCTTTTCTATCAGGTATTCCAACAAGTATTTGTCTGTCAAATCTGCCTGGTCTTAGTAGTGCTGGGTCAAGTACATCTGATCTATTTGTAGCTGCAATCATAATTATTCCTTCATTTTCACCAAAACCATCCATCTCAACTAACAGTTGGTTTAATGTCTGTTCTCGTTCATCATTTCCGCCACCGACTCCTGCACCTCTTTGCCTTCCGACAGCATCAATTTCATCTATAAAAATTATACAAGGCGAGTTCTTTTTTGCCTGCTCAAATAAATCACGCACTCTAGAGGCTCCAACACCGACAAACATTTCTACAAAATCTGAACCTGAGATGCTAAAAAATGGGACTCCAGCCTCTCCTGAAATAGCTCTTGCAAGAAGTGTCTTACCAGTTCCTGGTGGCCCTATTAATAAAACTCCCTTTGGTATACGAGCACCCATTTCCATATATCTTTTAGGTTGCTTTAGGAAATCAACTATTTCTGCAAGCTCAGCTTTTTCTTCATCTGCTCCTGCAACATCATTAAAACTAACTTTTTTCGCATTTGGATCGGCAAGTTTTGCTTTGCTTTTCCCGAATTTCATCATTCCACCGCCTCCGGAGGCACCCTTGGACTGCTTTAAGAATATAAAACCAAAGCCTACAAGCATTAATATGAATAATAAATTAGGCAAAACCTGTAACCACATTTGAGTACTTGAAGGTTTTAGGTACGTTTCTTGAACCGCGGGAATCTTTGGATTATCTTTAAC
Source organism: Clostridium sp. (assembly GCF_016650095.1). Lineage (GTDB taxonomy): Bacteria > Bacillota > Clostridia > Clostridiales > Clostridiaceae > Clostridium_AD. The sequence goes on from NZ_JAENWL010000079.1 coordinate 5,420, forward strand.
AAACTGAAATAATCTAGTAGATGGAACGACCGTTTTATATTTAGTTCCATTTTTTAAAGTTCCCGAAACTGACATCTGATCTGCTTCAACCACGAAGCTTTTTATAGTATTATCTGACCAGTTTTTTTGAAATTGATCGAAATTAATAATTGTTGTTGTCTGATCTGTTTTAGGAAACATGAATAATACGGCAATTACAAGAATTATAGTCCAAACAGCAATATTTGATCTCTTTTTCATCAGAGAACACCTCTCTTTCTAAATATATATTTACTTTTTTAAGTAATCGATGTATCAGTAGTTGTTCTTAAAAGCTAAGAATGAATTTCTTCTCTAGTTTTAGTGGGTAATAAGACATTTTAGATTTTCTAAGTCCATCAATACCTAGGTCCTGTTCGCGGTTTATTATTTCTGCATTATTAAAACATTTATCTATTAATGCCTTTGCAATAAAACTATAAATACCATTTATATTTCTATCACCTTTTTCAATGTGAATTATAGCAAGTTTTTCGTTTAAACTTTCACCAATACTAAATGCCGCTACTTTTCCATCAACATATACTGCTACTCCTTTAAGATTTAATAGATTCATATTATTTATTATATCCTTTATTGCCAAAAGTTCATAATAAAGTTTAATATCTTTTTCATTTATTTCATCATACCACTTTTGTGAGGCAACTACGACATCATTAATTACTCTTTCATCAGTTATTTCAACTACTTCATAATTGTAGTTTTTAATAAAAGCATTGTAATGATTTTTTTTTGAATGAAGCTTTTTGCCTGATAAAGTCATAAGTTTTTTGGCCTCATATAAATAATCAAAATTATCTCTGTCTTCTTTTATATAAAATCCATTTTTTTCGTTAAGTAAAACATTAAATTCTTCTATAAAGCTCTCATCTAGATCTTTAAATAGATATTTCATATTATTTTCTTCTCTATATTTTTTTAAGTTATCTATAATATCTCCTAATTCTTCACTTTCGTATCCTAAAGGCTGCATGAAATGATAGTTTCCATCAAAGTCTTTCTTTTTTAATATAAGAGCCTGATTATATATGGTGTATTGAACGTCACATGCATCTTTCCATATATATAAACTTGTAAAAGAATATTCACAACTCAAGAATTTGTATGGAGAAATATATTTGTCTATAGTATTTTTATCTTCTAAACTTAATTTTTTAAATATCATAAATGTACCACCCTTCGATTCTTATCACTTATCAATGAGAGTATATCATAGCTATTAATAAAACACAATAGTTTCAAAACTATTTTGTTCAGTTATGTTGAAATAATGATTACATTGTGTTATATTTATGATAAACAGAGAATGGAGGTTAAGGGATGGATATAATAAATAAAGCTGATTACATTGAAAATGTTGAAGGAAAAATTCCATGTAAGCTTGGGAGACCTGTCGATAAACTTCGTGATCTTGCTATTTTAAAAGCTGCGTTGGAGCTTGTAGCGGATTATGGATATGATTCGGTTACTATGGATGCTATTGCATTAAGAGCCCATGCAGGGAAAGCTACCTTATACCGCAGATGGAAATCTAAACCATATCTTATAGCAGAAGCCATAGAATTCATGATGCCATGTGAGCAGAAGGTTGAACCTAAGCGTTGCGAAGACAATTTGAGAGATTATTTATGTGAAATACTTAGTATATATTTCGGAATAAGTGACAAGGTTAGGCAAAAGGTAATGCTGTCCATAGCAACTGCAATAAGCAGAGATAAATTATTATCCGAAGCGATTCACTTGGATTGCATAACCAATCAAACATGTATATTAAGTGATGCCATAGAGTGTTGCATAGATAAGAAATTAGACGATGAGCAATTGAAACTTCTAGCAGATGTTGGCCCAGCATTGTTATTTTATCAGCTCATAATTACTGGCAAACCCATTAAAATGGAATATGTAGAACATATTGTTGATCATTTAATAATTCCGCTCTTAGAACTGAACAAAAATGATTCAATATATAGTGCTGATAATTAAAAATTAAATTATAACAGCAATAGATTAAGATAAAAAGAACTCTTTTATGGTGATATGCACCGTAAGTTTAACGACTTAGGCACATTGAAATGAATTACAAGTCAAAGATACTAGATTACTGACTTGTTATTTATTTCAATGTGCCTTTTGAGGTTAATATAGTGAATGAACAACCTTTAAAATTATGATTATAACAATATGTACTTTTTATTTTACGCGTCTACCTATTATAAAACCGCTTCTTGATATAGGTGAAACTTTAATCACATCTCCAGTATGAGGAGCATGTATATAATTATTATTCCCAACGTAAATACCGACGTGATGAGGATTTGCAAAGGTTCCAAATAACACCAAATCTCCAACTTGAAGGTTCTCTTTAGATACTGGTACACCATCATTTATCTGATTAAATGTGGTTCTTCCTATTGATATTCCAAAATGAGCGTAGACGTATTGAGTAAATCCTGAGCAATCAAAGCCAGCAGGGGTTGTACCACCCCATAAATATGGTGTACCAAGAAAGTTAGAAGCGTAGGCTATTATAGCATTATCTGATATAGTAGCTGATCCTCTAGAGGGTGTATATTTAGGTGCTGAATTTCTTATTTCATTTATTTTTGCTATGCTTTTAATTACTGATAGTTGAGGCGCACGTCCTCCAAGAAGTTTTTCCTTAGTTTTTAGCTCCGTGATCAACTTATTTTGGGACTCTTTAGTGACAATTAACTTGTCCAACTTTTGCTTATCACCTGCTTGCAAACTAATTAATACATCTTTTGTTTTATTTAGATCTTGCTTCTTTTCAGTTAATTCTTTTTTTGTAGCTTTAAACTTATCAGCTACTTTATTATCAAACTCTATAATGGTTTTTAAATTATCTACTCTTGATATAAAGTCTCCAAAGTTCTTTGAATCAAGTATTATACTGGAATAACTATCAAATCCGTTCATGTACATAACTCTCATCCTATTATTAAATAACACTTGTTCCTTTTGAGCTTCCTTTTCAACCTTAATAACCTCAGCTGAAGCTTTTTTTATTGCCTTTTCAGTTTCGGATATTTTGATTTTATCCTCTTCTGCTTTAATCATAGCTTTTTGAATTTCATTATCGAATTCTTCTATTTTCATCTCAAGCTTTTCTCTTTGGTCTTGAATTTTAGTTAATGAATCCGTTTGCTGTTTTAGCTTCTCATTCGCTGGAGCCGCTAAGGCAGTTCCATTTAAAGTAATAACTAAAGTTATTACAATTGCGATACTTCTTATGGAATTCTTCATCAGGTTATCTCCTTCATTTGTTTAGAATTTATATCTTATATAGTAAATATATCAAAGATTTATGAAGTTTCTGTGAAGAATAGCTATATTGGGATATATTACATTATTGGAACGAATTCAGATATGGGTCCTTTAGGTAGCGATTTTGAAAAAGTGGCTATAAAAATTAAACCAATGGGAAGAGGTGACTTCCCAGAAGAAGATCTGATTAAAACTGTGCAATTAATTTCTAACCATAGCTTTTAATTCTGTGTGCACTCTATAACTTTCTAAATCTCTTAGTTTAGATTTGATCTTTGTTGCTACTATTTCTCTTGCCCCAACTTCATCAGCATTTTGGCTATCTATGCAAGTAGTTGATTCTGTTACCATAAAACCATTTTTTAATTTTATTGTTAATACATAGCATTGGCCATTGTACCAATGATCTTTTTCTGAATCCTCAAATAATTTATTAACATGGGCTGTTGTTATTACATTTTCCATATTATTATTACCTTTCCTTTATCATATTTGGTATTTGAATTATTAACATAAATATGGGATTCTAAACAATATTTATTTACCAATATCATGAAAGCATTTTATTTTTTATTATATATATCTAAATTAATTTTATAGTTGTGTTTTTTAGCATTTCACGAATCTCATAAGTAAGGTCTGAATCGGTAATTATAACATCTATATCCTCTAAAGAAGCAAATCTATAGGTGCCATCTAAATTGAATTTTTCTTTTTCTACAAGTAAAAATACTTCTTTACTATTAGAGACTATAATTTCTTTAACATTACCGTCTTCTAAGGTAACAGTATCTACGCTATTTGTAATTAAATTTATGCCTGAACTTCCAAGAAACCCTTTATTAAAGGTATATTTAGATATACTCTTAGTTACTTCTGAACCAAGAACCCCACCAGATTTATTATTATACACTCCACCTATACATATCAGCTTAACGGTTTCATTGTCATTAAAAAGGGGTGGTATTATGGACATATTAGTTATTAAGGTTATCTTTTTAGTACTAGTAGATATTAATTTAGCTAACAAAAAATTAATACTCGAGGTATCTAAAAAAACTACATCTCCATCCTCTACATGATCAAAAGCTTTTTTAGATATTAACTCTTTGCTACTTAAGTTTATATTCATTCTAGTGGTTATAGAGCTATTTTTAGAAATCTTTCTATTTAGGATAGCTCCACCATAGGTCCTTTGAAGAGCCTCAGCTTTTTCTAGCCTTTGCAGATCTTTTCTTATCATACCTTCTGAAACGTTAAATCGTTCACTTAGTTCTTTTACTTTTATTCTACCAGTTTCATTAAGTATACTTAAGATTTGTTCAAGTCTTTCTTCAGTAAACATTTAAGCACCTCATCAATCATTATCATTTAGTATTGTTATTGATTAATATTATAACATTATTATTTAACTTCGCAATATATCTTGAAAAATTACTTTAAATAGCATACAATGATAATAAACAATAACAAACGATTTGAATTAATTGAAAAAATATTTGAAGATGCTATAATTTAGCGTGATATTTTATATATTAGTCATCTGAAGTATACTAGCAAAATGGCTGGTTTTTGAAGAGGCCTAATTGATATATAGTAAAGTAAAAATTGTAGGAGGAGAATTATGTACAAGCTATTAGCAGTTGATATGGATGGAACATTACTAAATAATGATAAAATTATTTCAAAAGGGAACAAAGCAGCAATTAAAAAGGCTATAGAAAAAGGTGTTAAGGTTGTTTTAACATCTGGAAGAGGACTTAAAGGTTTGGATAAATTTTTAAGTGAAGTCCATTTAAGAGGAGAAAATGAATATCTTATTGCAAATAATGGGGGAACTATATATAGAACCAGTGATTTCAAATGCATTAGTTATAAAGGATTAAAGGGTCGGGACTTAGTAAAGGTTCATGCTGTAAGTGTGGAATTTGGACTTGATATGATTGCGTATACTCATGAAGGTTCTATTGCGTCCGCGGAAAGTGAATTTACAAGATTTGAAACGAAATTTGTTGGAAACCATGTTAAAATTCTTGATTTTAATACAGAAGTTAATGATGAGGATGAGATTACAAAGATATTACTTTCTCAGACCGAGAAGCTTCTTGCAAAAAAAATGCTTGAACTACCAAAAGAATTTTATAGTGAATATAATGTGGTAAAAACTATGCCTATAGTCTTAGAAGTTATGGATAAAGATTGTAATAAAGGTTATGGTGTAAAAGTTTTAGCAGATAAGTTAGGAATAAAAAAAGAAGAGATAATATGCATTGGTGATGAGGCAAATGATATTGAAATGATAACTTATGCAGGTCTTGGAATTGCAATGGGAAATGCAATAGAGGAGCTTAAAGATGTAGCTCAATATGTAACAACAGATAATGATAATGATGGAGTGGCAAAAGCCATTGAGAAATTCATATTGAATCTTTAGAGATGTTAGAAAACAGAGTATATTTCTAAGTCATTTCAATAAGAACTTTTTTAAAGTAATCAACATAATATAATGTGTAAATTACAAGAGCAGGTACCTCAAACTATTGGGGTACCTGTTTCAGTTATTGTTAATAACACTTCATAAGATTTTTAATAATTATCTAGTTTTTGTTTCTAGTTCCTTCTTTAGCAGCTTGTACGCTAGCATTCCCATTAACCTTATATCCGTTTTTAGCATTTTTACTATCTAAACTATTAGCAATAAGGCTTTGATCCTTTTGTTTTATGGTCATATTTTGGCTCAGATTATTTTCACTATTAGGTATAATATTTTGATTATTTTCAGCTATTGTTTTATTTTGACTCATAAAAAGCACACTCCTTTACTATTATTTTATATTATAATGCCTATAACTTAAAATACTTATACTAAAATAGAAATTGTAGTG
>NZ_JAENWL010000051.1 GCF_016650095.1 Clostridium sp.
GTTTTAGAGAACTTGCACACAAGGGAGAAATTCCTGGTTGCAGAAAAGCAAGTTGGTAATTAGAACATTCTAATGAAAGGAGGCACGAAAAATGGTTATGACTGACCCAATCGCAGATTTGCTAACACGTATAAGAAATGCTAATGTTGTTAGACATGAAATAGTAGAAGTACCTTCTTCAACTATAAAGAAGGAAATTGCAAATATATTGCTTCAAGAAGGATACCTTAAAAACATTGAAGAATATAATGATGGCGTTGTTCCAATGATGAGACTTGCAATGAAGTATGGTCAAAACAAGGAAAGAGTTATCACGGGACTTAAGAGAATATCTAAACCCGGTTTAAGAGTATATTCTAAAAATGAGGATATTCCAAAGGTATTGAACGGATTAGGAGTTGCTATAATATCAACTTCAAAAGGATTAGTAGCAGATAGAGATGCTAGAAAATTAGGACTAGGTGGAGAAGTTATTTGCTACATTTGGTAGTATAATAATTCTAAAACATAATGAAGTTGATTTGTTATGTACATAGTGATAATAAATAATTCAAGGAAAATCAAGATAGTTGTGAGTTTAAAGTAAGATGAGACTTAACATATGAATTGATTAGTACTTAAAAGGAATATATGAGACATAGCAATTAATAATTGGTATGTGACAAAAAAAGAATACAGGAGGTGTAAGTATGTCAAGAATAGGAAGACTTCCAATAGCTATACCTAATGGAGTAACTGTTACAATTTCGCAGTTAAATGTTGTAAATGTAAAAGGACCAAAAGGTGAATTAACTCAAAATATGAGTACCAAAATGACTATAGCTAAAGAAGACAATACTGTGATAGTTACAAGGCCGAGCGATGTAAAAGAACATAGAGCTCTTCATGGACTTACAAGATCATTAATTAATAACATGGTCATTGGAGTAACTGAAGGATATGAAAAAACACTTGAGTTAGTTGGTGTTGGTTACAGAGCTGCATTAAAGGGAGAAAAAATAACATTAAATCTTGGATATTCACATCCAGTTGAAATAGATGCAGTTGCAGGAATCCAATTTATATTACCTGATCCTAATAAAATTATAGTAAAAGGTATTGATAAACAATTAGTTGGAGCAGTTGCTGCAGAGATAAGAACTTGGAGAAAGCCAGAGCCTTACAAAGGAAAAGGAATTAGATATTCTGGAGAAATTGTAAGACGTAAAGAAGGTAAAACAGGTAAATAAAGTAGGAAGGAGTGAATGATTTGTTCAAGAAAGAAGATAGGCAAAAGTCAAGAGTTAAACGTCATCTTAGAGTTCGTAGAAAGATCTCTGGTACAGCACTAAGACCTAGATTAGCTGTATATAGAAGTGATAAGAACATATATGCTCAAGTAATAGATGATGTTGCACAAATCACATTAGTTTCTGCTTCAAGCGTGGATAAAGCTTTCGAACCAAAGTTAGGAAGTAATATAGAAGCAGCAAAATTAGTAGGAAAAATGATTGCAGAGAGAGCACTTGAAAAGGGAATAGATGAAGTAGTATTTGACAGAGGCGGATATGTATACCACGGTAGAGTACAAAACCTCGCTGAAGGAGCAAGAGAAGCTGGACTTAAATTCTAAGAAAAGGAGGGAAACACATGAAAATAGATCCTAGCACATTAGATCTTAAAGAAAAAGTAGTTAATATAAACAGAGTTGCTAAGGTTGTTAAAGGTGGAAGAAACTTCCGATTCAGCGCATTAGTTGTTGTTGGAGACGAAAACGGACACGTTGGCGTTGGAATGGGCAAATCTGTAGAAATTCCTGAAGCAATTAGAAAAGGAATAGAAGATGCTAAGAAGAATTTAATAACAGTATCGATGGTTGGAACAACTATTCCACATACTATTGATGGTAAGTTTGGTACTGCAGTTATACACATAATGCCTGGTGCTGAAGGTACAGGAGTTTTAGCTGGTGGACCAGTTAGAGCAGTTCTGGAATTAGCAGGGTTAAAAGATGTTAGAGCTAAATCTTTAGGCTCAAGTAACGCAAGAAATGTGGTCAATGCTACTATCGAAGGTTTAGCAGGTTTAAGAACAGTTGAAGAAGTTGCTAAATTAAGAGGCAAGACCATAGAAGAAATTTTAAGATAGGAGGGGAAAACCTTGGCTAAAGTTAAAATAACATTGCTTAAGAGCTTAATAGGTAGAAAAAAAGAACATATTGCTACTGTTAATGCTTTAGGATTGAGAAAAATAGGAAAAAGTGTTGAGCACGAGGAAACTCCTCAGATCAAAGGTATGATCAATTCAGTTATATATCTAATAAAAGTAGAAGAAGTTTAAAACGAGGAGGTGTTGACATGAAACTTCATGAGCTAAGACCTGCGGAAGGTTCAAAAAAATCTCCTAAGAGAATCGGTAGAGGTACCGGATCAGGATGGGGAAAAACTGCAGGAAGAGGTCAAGATGGACAAAACTCTAGATCAGGTGGAGGAACGAGACCAGGATTTGAAGGAGGTCAGATGCCTTTATACAGAAGATTACCCAAAAGAGGGTTTAATAATATTTTTGCAAAAGAATATTCTTGTATAAATGTAGATAGACTGAATATATTCGATAATGGTACAGAGGTTACACCAGAGTTGCTATTAGAGAGAAGAGTTATAAGAAAAGTATATGACGGAGTTAAAATACTTGGAAATGGTAATTTAGAAAAGAATTTAACTGTAAGTGCAACAAAATTCTCTAAAGCAGCAGCTGAAAAAATTGAAGCGGCTGGAGGAAAAGTTGAGGTGATCTAAATGTTATCAACCCTACGTAATGCCTGGAAAATACCGGATTTAAGAAAACGGATGATATTCACACTACTTATGGTTGTAATTGTTAGGATGGGTATTTTCATTCCTGTTCCTGGCGTAGATGCTAGCAAACTTGCATCTTTAACTAGTGGTGGAGGCACATTATTTAGTTTTTATGATATGCTTTCTGGTGGTGCATTTGGTAAATTTAGTATTTTTGCTATGGGTGTTGGTCCATACATAAATGCATCAATCATAATGCAATTACTTGTAATAGCAATTCCGTACTTAGAGCAACTTTCTAAAGAAGGCCTTGAAGGACGTAAGAGGATACAAGATTTCACTAGATATGCTTCAATAGTACTTGGTGCGCTACAAGCCTTTGGTATGTATGCAATTATTGCTGGTACTGGAGCATTCACAAATACATCTAGTTTAGCCATATTTTTAGTGGTACTAACGATGACAACTGCATCAACATTTTTGGTGTGGATAGGTGAACAAATCACAGGTAAAGGTATTGGTAATGGTGTTTCATTGATAATTTTTATTAATATTGTATCTGGATTACCTAGTACGGCATATAAAATATCTGGACTTCAGAAGGCAGGGACTGTAAATTTCGTAGAGGTTATAATGCTTATTGTACTGTTAGTAGCATTATTGGTAGCAGTAGTAGTAGCAAGTTTAAGTGAAAGAAGAATTCCTGTTCAATATGCTGGAAAAGCAGTTGGAAATAAAGTTTTTAAAGGACAATCAACACATATTCCTATTAATGTAAATGGATCTGGAGTTATCGGTATAATTTTTGCAATGTCAGTAATGACATTTCCAGCAACAATAGCAGCACTTAAACCGACATCCTGGATTTCAACGTTCATTAATTCAAGTCCTTGGAGTGTATTTGTGCAAAATAGTTGGAAATATGCCACGGTGTATTTTATAATAATAGTATTCTTTACATGGTTTTATACTGAGGTAACATTTAAACCAGATGAAATGGCTGAAAATATGCATAAATCATCAGGGTTTATACCAGGAATTAGACCAGGAGAGAATACAGCAGTATATATCGATAAGGTATTAACTAAGATATCAATAATTGGAGGATCTTTTGCGGCTGTTGTTGCAATATTCCCTATTGTCTTAGAGGGACTTACTGCGTTTAAGGGTATATACTTTGGCGGTACAATGTTATTAATCTTGGTAAATGTTGCGATTGAGACATTAAGACAACTTGAATCACAGTTAGTAATGCGTCATTACCAAGGATTCCTTAAATAAATTAATACCAGGAGATGATACTATGAGAATAATCTTGTTAGGTCCTCCGGGAGCCGGAAAAGGAACGCAAGCGAAATCCATAAGCAATAAATTCTCCATACCACATGTATCGACAGGGGATATATTCAGAAAGAATATTTCAGAAAAAACCCCTCTTGGAATTGAAGCTAAGAAACATATTGATAAGGGACATTTAGTTCCTGATGGATTGACTATAGATATAATCAAGGATAGGTTAAATAATGAAGATTGTAGAAATGGATTTTTACTAGATGGCTATCCTAGAACTGTAAAACAAGCAGAAGCCTTAGAAGCTTTATTAGATGAAAAAGGTGACTATCTTGATACAGCATTATTAATAAAGGTTCCTAGAGAATTTATTCTAAATAGAATGACTGGTCGCAGAGTTTGCCTTGCCTGTGGTGCTAGCTATCATGTTACATTTAATCCGCCAGAAATGGTAGGGAAATGCAACCTATGTGGAAGTGTGCTTATACAAAGAGCTGATGACAGTGAAGAGACCGTTAGCGAACGGTTAGACATATATGATGCTCAAACACAACCATTGATAAAGTACTACGGTGACAAAAATTTATTATCAGTTGTTGATGGAACACAAGCAATTAATAGTGTATTTGAAAGTATTTGTAGTATCTTAGGAGAGATAGAAAAGTGATAAACATAAAAAATGATATGGAAATTCAATATATGAGAAGTGCAGGTAAAGTGGTTGCTGAAACTCTTGAAATAATTGAACAGGTAATAAAACCTGGGATAACCACTGCAGAAATAGATAAATTAGCTGAAGAATTCATAATGAAACAGGGTGCTAAACCGTCCTTTAAGGGTTATTGTGGATTTCCAGCTTCCATATGTACATCTGTTAATGACGAAGTGGTTCATGGAATTCCAACTAACCGGATTTTACTAGAAGGAGACATAATTAGCATAGATTGTGGAGCCATATTAAATGGCTATCATGGAGATGCTGCTAGAACTTTTCCAGTAGGGAAAATATCTAATGAAGCTGCAATGCTCATAGAGGTCACTAAGAATAGTTTCTTTAAGGGTGTTGAGAAAGCTGTAGTCGGTAATGGATTGTCAGATATATCTGCTGCAATTCAGCGTTATGCTGAAGGCTATGGATACTCGGTAGTTAGGGATTTTGTAGGTCATGGAATTGGTAAGTCAATGCATGAAGATCCTGAAATTCCTAATTATGGCACTCCAAGTAGAGGACCTAAGTTAGTTCATGGTATGGTACTTGCAATCGAGCCTATGATAAATATAGGAAAGCATTATGTTAAAGTAAAGTCTAATAAATGGACGGTAGTAACACGAGATGTCAGTTTATCTGCACATTATGAAAACACTGTTGCTATTCTAAAAAATGGTCCAGAGATATTAACTTTGAACTAATAGAGGTGAATGATTTGGTGGAAAATAGCCTTATAGGTAAGATTGTACATTCTAAAGCGGGAAGAGATATGCACAAAAGTTTTATTGTGGTAGGTATACTTAATAATGAATATGTGTATATTTCTGATGGAAAGTTAAGAAAGATTGATAAACCTAAAAAAAAGAAGGTTAAGCATCTAAAAATTACTGACATAGTAGCTGAAGAAATTAGAGATATAATTTTATCTAAAAAAGAGGTTACTAATTCTAAAATTAAAATATTTTTGCAGTGCGCAGATAGTAAGGAGGTTTGATTACCTTATGTCAAAAGACGATATAATTGAAATGCAAGGTGTAGTATTAGAAACATTGCCTAATGCAATATTTCAAGTAGAGCTTGAGAGTGGGCATAAAGTATTAGCTCATATTTCAGGTAAGTTAAGAATGAATTTTATAAGAATATTACCGGGCGATAAGGTTACAGTAGAACTTTCTCCATATGATTTAACTCGTGGGAGAATAACTTGGAGAGATAAGTAATAAGGAGGGTTAGCTATGAAAGTAAGACCATCAGTTAAACCTATGTGTGAAAAATGTAAGATTATAAAAAGAAAAGGAAGAGTAATGGTTATCTGTGAAAATCCTAAGCATAAACAAAAACAAGGTTAAGCGGTTTTATTTACAAATGGTGTTAAATATTAATAACAAGTGTTACTTACGTCGTTTTATTAGTTATAAATATGATAAAATGATAACAACAAGTATGTGGGAGGTGTAAACAGTAAATGGCAAGAATAGCAGGTATTGACCTACCAAGAGAAAAAAGGATTGAAATAGGTTTAACATATATATTTGGTATTGGTTTACCAAAATCACAAGGAATTCTTAAATCAACAGGAGTGAATCCTGACACAAGAGTTAAAGATTTAAGTGAAGAAGAAGTTAATGAATTAAGAACATTCATCCAAAAGAACTTTCTAATTGAGGGTGACCTAAGAAGAAGAGTTGCACTAGATATAAAAAGATTAATGGAAATTGGATGTTATAGAGGAATAAGGCATAGAAAAGGTCTTCCAGTAAGAGGGCAAAAAACTAAAACTAATGCTAGAACTAGAAAAGGCCCTAAGAAAACAATGGCGGGTAAGAAGAAATAGTAAGGAGGGAATACAATGGCTCAAAAAGTTAAAAGAAGTAGAAGAAAAAAAGAAAGAAAAAATGTGGAACATGGTTGTGCACACATAAAGTCTACTTTCAATAATTCCATCGTTACACTTACAGATGCAGCTGGTAATGCTTTATCTTGGTCTAGTGCAGGTGGATTAGGTTTTAGAGGATCAAGAAAGAGTACTCCGTTTGCAGCTCAAATGGCAGCAGAAGCTGCTTCAAAAGCAGCAATGGAGCATGGATTAAAGAGTGTTGACGTGTTAGTTAAAGGACCTGGAGCAGGAAGAGAAGCGGCAATTAGATCACTTCAAGCAGCTGGATTAGAAATTACATTAATCAAAGATGTTACTCCAATTCCACATAACGGATGCAGACCACCAAAAAGAAGAAGAGTTTAGTAAATACTATAGTAAATAGGAGGTGTAATTTGAATGGCAAGATATACTGGAGCTACTTGTAGACTTTGCAGAAGAGAAGGTATGAAGCTAAACCTTAAGGGTGATAGATGCTTTACAGATAAATGTGCATTTGCCAGAAGAGGCTATGCACCAGGACAACACGGACAGAGTAAGAAAAAAATGTCTAACTACGGATTACAATTAAGAGAAAAACAAAAAGCTAAGAGAATATACGGAATACTTGAAAGCCAATTTAGAAGATATTATGTAAAAGCTGACAAGTTAAGAGGTATAACAGGTGAAAACCTATTAAGACTTCTAGAAGTTAGACTTGATAATGTAGTTTATAGATTAGGTTACGGAAATTCAAGACAAGAAGCTAGGCAACTAGTAACTCACGGACATTTCACAGTAAATGGTAAAAAGGTAGATATCCCTTCTTACAGCTTAACAGCAAATGAAGTAATATCACCATGTGCAAAGAGCAGAGCTACTGAAAAGTTTAAAGTTTTTGCTGAAAATCCTAAAACTTTACCGAGTTGGTTATCATCTGATCCAGAGAAATTCGAAGGAAAAGTTATAGCGTTACCAACTAGGGAAGATATAGATGTTCCTGTTAATGAAACGTTAATCGTCGAGTTATACAGCAAATAGTCATTAATATAGAATCAGTTGCCCTCATAATAGGTTGCCAATTAAATAAAAGGAGGGTTTTATATGTTAGAAATAGAAAAGCCAAAAATTGAATGTGTAGAAACTGCTGAAGATGGTTCTTATGGTAAATTTGTAATTGAACCATTAGAAAGAGGTTATGGTATAACTTTGGGTAATGCATTAAGAAGAATTCTTCTTTCTTCATTACCTGGAGTTGCTACAAGTGCAGTTAAAATTGATACAGTACTTCATGAATTTTCCACAGTTAAAGGTGTTAAAGAAGATGTTACAGAATTAATTTTAAACATCAAAAGCTTAGCATTAAAAATGAATGGAGAGGGTCCTAGAACAATTTATATTGATGCTAAAGGACCAGGAGTAGTTACTGGAGCAGATATTAGAACTGATGGAGATATAGAAGTTGTTAACGATGATTTACATATAGCAACATTAGATGATAGTGCAAAGCTATATATGGAACTGACTGTTAACAGAGGTAGAGGATATGTGTCTATGAGTAAAAATAAGACAGATGAACTACCAATAGCTACGATACCAGTAGATTCAATATATACTCCAGTTAAAAGAGTAAATTTTGCTGTAGAAAACACAAGAGTAGGCCAAATTACTGATTATGATAAATTAACAATTGAAATTTGGACTAATGGAACGATTAGACCAGATGAAGCTATTGGTTTATCTGCTAAAATCCTTATCGAACACTTTAAGTTATTTATGACATTAACAGATCATGCTGATAATGTTGAAATAATGGTTGAAAAAGAAGAAGATAAGAAAGAAAAAGTTCTTGAAATGACTATTGAAGAATTAGACCTTTCTGTTAGAAGTTATAATTGTTTAAAAAGGGCTGGAATTAATACAGTTCAGGAATTAACAGAAAGATCTATGGACGATATGATGAAGGTTAGAAATTTAGGTAAGAAATCACTTGAAGAAGTTGAACAAAAACTTCAAGCATTGAGTTTGAACTTAAAGCTAAGTGAAGAGTAAGGAGGGAAATACATGGCAATGTATCGTAAATTAGGCCGTTCTACTGATCAAAGAATTGCAATGTTCAGAAGTCTTGCAACTAATTTGTTGAAGTATGGTAAAATTGAAACTACAGTAACTAGAGCAAAAGAAACTAGAAAGTTTGCTGAAAGAATGATAACTCTTGGAAAAAGAGGAGATCTTCATGCTAGAAGACAAGCACTTTCATTTATTACTGAAGAAAGCGTAGTTAAAGATTTATTTGAAACTATTGCACCTAAATATGCTGAGAGAAACGGCGGTTATACTAGAATAATGAAAGTTGGTCCAAGAAAAGGCGATGCAGCTGAGCTCGCTATAATAGAATTAGTATAGTTTGAGCAAAGGGGATTAAGTTAAAGCAAACTTAGTCCCCATTTTCTTATAAATATTTAAAGACATTTTAAAAAGATATACTATTAAAGTTGTTAGTTAAACTACTTTAATAGATTTTAAACTTAGTATATTTATAGAGGTGGGAGTGACACTTATGGGTGAAAAAATGGTTATATGTAATAAACTTGTGTATAAGTACCCTCAAAGTGAAGATGAACAACCTAAAGTAGCCATAGATGGGTTAAATTTAGAGGTTAACAAGGGTGAATTTTTAGTTGTACTCGGTCACAATGGTTCTGGCAAATCAACTTTTGCTAAACATATAAATGCACTATTGATACCAACTGAAGGAGAAGTTTTTGTTGATGGATTACAAACTTCTTTAGAAGGTAATCTGTGGAGCATTAGGAATGTAGCAGGTATGGTATTTCAAAATCCAGATAACCAAATTGTTGCAACAATTGTAGAAGAAGATGTAGCATTCGGTCCAGAAAATTTGGGACTTGATTCTAAAGAAATAAGAAAAAGAGTGGATGATTCATTAAAAAATGTACAAATGTATGAATATAGAAAACATGCTCCACATTTACTTTCAGGTGGTCAAAAGCAAAGAGTAGCTATTGCTGGTATTCTTGCTATGATGCCAAAGTGTATTGTTTTTGATGAACCAACAGCGATGCTTGATCCATTTGGTAGAAAAGAAGTTATTCGAACTATAAAAGAAATAAATAAAAATTATGGTATAACAATAATTTTAATAACTCATAATATGGAAGAAGCAGTAGAAGCGGATAGAATTGTAGTGATGGATAGTGGTAAAATTGTAATGAATGGAAAGCCTAAAGAAATATTTAGAAATGTTGCTGTTATGAAAAAAATAGGCCTAGATGTACCACAGGTAACAGAACTTGCATATGAACTTAAACAAAATGGTATTAATATAGGAACAGATATATTAACTATAAATGAGATGGTGAATGCATTATGTCAATTAAGATAGAAAATTTAACATATATATATATGCCGAAAACTCCTTTTGAAAAACAAGCTATAGATAATGTAACCTTAGAAATAAAGCAAGGGGAATTTGTAGCAATCATAGGGCATACAGGTTCAGGAAAATCAACATTAATACAACACATAAATGGACTCTTAAAACCAACATCAGGTAGACTATTAGTAGATGACATAGATATAACAAAGAAAAATGTGAAATTGACAAGCATAAGAAAAAAAGTTGGGCTAGTATTTCAATATCCTGAATACCAACTTTTTGAAGAAACTATTGAAAAAGACATTTCTTTTGGACCACATAATTTAGGCCTAGATAATGATGAAATAAATAAAAGAGTTCAGAGGGCTATGAAAATTGTTGGTCTTGACTACGAAGAGTATAAGGATAAATCACCTTTTGAAATAAGTGGTGGGCAAAAGAGAAGAGTAGCTATTGCTGGAGTGGTGGCTATGGAACCAAAGGTTTTAATTCTAGATGAACCAACGGCAGGTCTCGACCCAAAAGGCAGAGATGACATTTTAAGTAAAATTGTTGACCTATACAAAAAAAATGATATGACTATAATTTTAGTATCACATAGTATGGAAGATGTAGCCAAGGTCGCAAATAGAATTATAGTAATGGATAAAGGAAAGTGTATCCTAGATGGAACGCCAGAGAAGATATTTAGAGAAATAGAGTTATTAGAAAGCGTAGGACTAGCAGTACCACAGGTGACATACCTAATTAGGGATTTACGTAATAAAGGATTTGATATATCTGAAGATATATTTACCATAGAAAAAGCTAAACAAGAGCTACTTAGAATATTCAAAGTGGACTAGTAAACATTTTTGTCTTAGTGAGGCAATATATATATAATAGTGATGTGTGCTTCTTTCAACACATTGGAGGAATTTGTATGATCAAAGATATTACAATAGGTCAATATATACCAGGAGAGTCTTTTGTACATAAGTTAGATCCGAGATTAAAGATACTAATATCTATTTTTTTCATTGTGGATTTATTTTTGGTAAATAATTTCGAAGGATATTTCTTTGTAATTATATTTCTTATAACAACAATACTAATAGCTAAGTTGTCCTTTAAATATATTTATAATGGACTAAAGCCCATTTTAGTTTTATTACTTATTACAGCGGTATTAAATATTTTTATGACAAGCGGGAATGGAAGCCCGCCACTAATTGAATGGCATTTTATAAAAATTTATAAAGAAGGTTTAATTATTGCCGCATTTATGATAGTTAGACTAGTGTTTTTAATTATGGGGACATCAATACTAACACTAACCACGTCCCCAATAGAGTTAACAGATGGAATAGAAAACCTGCTAAATCCATTTAAAAGAATAGGGGTACCAGCTCATGAACTCGCAATGATGATGACTATTGCATTAAGGTTTATTCCGACGTTAATGGATGAGACTGATAAAATTATGAAAGCACAAATGGCAAGAGGTGCTGATTTTGAGTCTGGAAATTTGATAAGTAGAGCTAAAAGTTTAATTCCTATTTTAGTACCTTTATTTATTAGCTCTTTCAGGAGAGCTGATGAATTAGCAATGGCTATGGAATCAAGATGCTATAAAGGTGGAGAGGGAAGAACTAGAATGAAACAACTAAAGATAACAAAAAAAGATTATATTGCAAGTTTTGCTTTTTCGTTGCTACTTGTTATTACTATTGTTAGCAGAACATAATTTTCTGCTAAATATAAAAGGGCGTGAAGCTATGAGAAATATAAAGCTTATAATAGAATATGATGGAACTAATTATGCAGGATGGCAAAGACAAAAGAGTATTATGACTATCCAAGAAAAAATAGAGCGAGCTATTGAAGATATAACTGGAGAAGAAACTCAAATTATTGGTTCTAGTAGAACAGATGCTGGAGTTCATGCTAAGGGTTATACAGGTAACTTTTATACAAGCAGCAAAATATCTGTGGAAAAGTTTACAGGAGCTATTAATAGTAAACTTCCTTTAGATATTGTAATTTTACATGCTTCTGAGGTTCCATATGAGTTTCACTCTAGGTACAATAGTACAGGGAAGCTTTATAGTTACACTATACTTAATAGACGTGAGGCTGTTGCAGTAGGCCGCAATTACATATACCATCACAAAAGAATATTAGATGTAGTGGCTATGAAGGTAGCATCGCAATATTTTATAGGCACCCATGATTTTTCAGCATTTAAAAATCTAGGTAGTTCGGTAAAAACTTCGGTAAGAACTATAACAAAGCTAGATGTAATAAAGAATGAAGAGATTATAAAAATATATATTGCTGCCGATGGATTTCTTTATAATATGGTTAGAATAATAGTGGGAGCACTAATTCGAGTTGGAGAAGGAAACATTGAACCTAATGAAATCATGAATATAATTGAGTCAAAAGAGAGAGCAAAGGCTGGTAAATCCGTTCCACCGGGTGGATTATGCTTGGAAGAAGTTCTTTATTAAAATTAAAACATTAAAAGTTGAAATATCATGTGTAAAAACATTGACACACCAGGAAGAATGTATTATACTTATTAATGTTTGTATATATTATCGTGTAATAAGATCCACTAGCCCCGGGTCTTTAGCATAGAAATTCAATTGTTAAAAGTTCAGGGAGGGAAAATAATGAAATCATATTTAGCAAAACCACTAGAAGTAGAAAGAAAATGGTTCGTTGTAGATGTAGATGGATTAGTTTTAGGAAGAGCAGCGAGTCAAATAGCTTCAATATTAAGAGGAAAACATAAACCAACATTTACACCAAGTGTAGATACAGGTGACTTTGTAATTGTATTAAATGCTGAAAAGATCGTTTTAACTGGTAAGAAATTAGACCAAAAAATGTTAAGACATCACTCTTTTTATCCAGGTGGATTAAAAGAAGTTCCATATAGAATAGCAATGGTTAAAAAGCCTGAGTTTATTTTTGAAGAAGCAGTAAGAAGAATGCTTCCAAAGGGACCATTAGGTCGCCAAACACTTAAAAAAATGACTGTTTACAGAGGACCAGAACATAAAAACCAGGCACAAAATCCAGAAAAACTAATACTTAAATACTAATCAGGTTGAAGGGAGGAAATACAATGGCAAAGGTTCAATATATAGGAACAGGAAGAAGAAAGAAATCAGTTGCAAGAGTTAGACTTGTACCTGGCGAAGGTAAAATTGTTATAAATAAAAGAAACATAGAAAACTATTTTGGATTGGAAACTTTAATGCTTATAGTTAATCAACCTTTAGTATTAACTGGAACAAAAGATAAATTTGATATTTTAGTTAATGTACACGGTGGTGGATACACAGGTCAAGCTGGTGCAATAAGACACGGAATATCTAGATCTTTACTAAAAGCTGATGAAACTTTAAGAGGAGATCTTAAAAAAGCAGGATTCTTAACAAGAGATCCAAGAATGAAAGAAAGAAAGAAATATGGTCTTAAAAAAGCAAGAAAAGCATCTCAGTTCTCAAAGAGATAATTTTTATAAAATTGAAATTCCTCAAACATTTATGTTTGAGGAATTTTATTTTTTGTGAATCCTTAAAAGATATTATGTGGACAAAATCTATTTCGGGTAATACTAATGTACTGCATTGAGGAAATATAATTTTGGTATCTATAATTTAAGATGTTCCAATTTATATTTTCAATAAATGTGGATATATACTTTTTCCTATCTGTTCCAAAATCCATGAAATACGCGTGTTCATAAACATCCATTACCAATATAGGGATAGCTTGCCATATAGCGCCAGTATCATGTGAATCACTGCCGATAATGTGTAACTGGTTATCAAGTAGATCAATGGTAAGAACTGCCCAACCTCTCATGGATAAGCCTATGTTAGTAAGATAAGAGATAAAATTATTATAAGAAGAAAATTGATTTGTTATAGCATTAAGTATGGGACCATAAGGGATGTTATTGCCACCAGTCATATTTTCAAAATAAAGGTTGTGTAGTTTTATGCCATCTAAAGAATATGTTTCCCCAAGTTTTAAGCTACGCATTTTAGAATAAGTGGGATTACTATCAGTATAATTAGTAGGTAGATAAGGAGTGTTCCAAATTTCATTTAATTTGTTTACATAATCTGTATATAATTTATAATGGTCATCGAGCTGTTTCTTAGAAATACCTTTGACTGTTTCCAAATCAAATGGTTTAGGTTTTAGATTATACATAAAATCACCTCTATAAATAGCATATGATGTATAGTTGAATTGTGTGACATAAATAAA